>DAHUZG010000216.1 GCA_027306715.1 Acidimicrobiaceae bacterium | reverse complement strand
ACTCGAAGGAGGATCTCCTTCTCACCGACATCAGCACGGTCTTCTCAACGGCGGCGGCGGCGCTCGCCGAGCGCCCGCTCGACGAGGCACCGCTCGACTCGCTCTACGAGGCGGTGCGCAGCTCCGTTCTCGCTGCCCGGAACCTCTCGCGATCGGGCTTGATCGGCATCCTCTCGACCGCCGCCGAGATGGCACCGTCGGGCCTAGTTCGGCTGTTCATCGACTGGGAGGAGAAGATCAGCCTGATCCTGCTCGAGCGCTTCGCGGCCAACGGTGCCGACCCGAGCTCGCCCGAGGTTCAGCTGCGAGCGTCGGTCGCGGCGCGGACAGGGATCGCCGCCATGCGTGCCACCATCCGCGTGCTGCGCGTCCGGGGCGGCGCTCGACTGCCGAGCTCGCCGCGCCTGCTCGAGCAGCTGAGGTCCGCCTTCGCGATCGCAGCGGGCGGCTGCGTCGCGCCGAGCGGCTCCGGGCGTCCCGCCCCGCGGCGCAGCGCCGGAGACCGCAGCCGGGACCCTGGGGCTCAGCCCGAGCTCGGTCGCAGCGGCCGCAGCGACCGCATCGTCAGTCGCTGACGGAGGCGGACCCGGTCGGCCTCGGTCGTGCCGCCCCAGATCCCGAGCAGCTCCGGCCGGGCGAGTGCTTCGGCAAGACACGCCTGGCGGACCGGGCAGCGCCGGCAGATGGCCATCGCCAGCGGCGCGCGATCCGGCTCCTCGGGAAAGAAGAGCGAGGTGTTCTTGCCGCGACAGCTCGCGAGGAGATGCCAGCTCAGCTCCTCACCCAGCTGCTGACTCGACATCGCGGCCTCCGTTCTCGGCATCGACTGGCTTATCGCCGAGTGTCGCTCGCCAAGCTGTGAGAACTCTGAAGGTTGTGTGAGAGTCTTCGGAGAATGTTGCCCGCGCGATGGCGGCGGGCGGTCCCGGCCGCTCTCGGCCAGACTGGCGCCCATGGCGGACGAGGAGCGAACGCGGCTGGCGGATCGATCAGGCGCCTGGCGGCGCTGGGGACCGTACCTGAGCGAGCGCTCCTGGGGCACGGTCCGCGAGGACTACAGCCCCGACGGCTCAGCCTGGGAGTCGTTCTCCCACGACCACGCCCGCTCGCGCACCTACCGCTGGGGCGAGGACGGTCTCGGGGGGATCTGCGACGAGCGCCAGAGCTGCTGTTTTGCCTTCGCCTTCTGGAACGGGGCGGACCCGATCCTCAAAGAGCGGATCTTCGGGCTGACCGGGGACGAGGGCAACCACGGCGAGGATGCCAAGGAGTACTGGTGGTACCTCGACTCGACGCCGACCCACTCCTACATGCGCTGGCGATATCTCTACCCGCACGCCGCCTTTCCCTACGAGAAGCTGATCGCGGAGAACCGCCGGCGCTCCAAGCTCGACCCCGAGTACGAGCTCGTCGACACCGGCGTGCTCGACGGCGGCAACTTCTTCGACATCACCGCTGAGTACGCCAAGTCGTCGCCCGACGACGTCTGCATCCGGCTTACCGTGCGCAATGCCGGTCCCGAGCCCGCCCGCCTTGACGTGCTGCCGACGCTATGGTTCCGCAACACCTGGTCGCTCGGCTACGGCGACCCGAAGCCGCAGCTGCGCGCCGTCGGCCCCACCGAGCTGCGCGCCGACCATCCTGTGACCGGCCGGATGGCGCTTGCCGGCAGCGGCGCCCCGACGGCGCTGTGCTGCGAGAACGAGACCAACACCGAGCGGCTGTGGGGCGTGCCCGGACCGGCCTATCCGAAGGACGGCATCGGCGACCACGTCTGTCACGGCGCTCCGACGGTCAACCCCGCCGGGACCGGCACCAAGGGCGCGCTCTGGTACCACCTCGACCTCGCCGGCGGCGCCAGCGCCGAGATCCGCCTGCGCTTCGCCCGCGCTCCGGTCCCCGGGCAGTCTCCCGAGAGCGAGCCGGCTCCCGATCTCGCCGACGGCTTCGACCGCTGCGTCGCCGCCCGGCGCCGCGAAGCCGACGAATTCTATGCCGGGGTGCTGCCGCCCGGTGTCGACCCGGAGCAGTCGGCCGTCGCCCGCCAGGCCTTCGCCGGCATGCTCTGGTGCAAGCAGGTCTACCACTACAACGTCGCCCATTGGCTCGACGGCGATCCCGCGGGGCCACCCCCGCCGCCGGGACGTGACCGCATCCGCAACGGCGCCTGGCGACATCTCAACAGTCTCGACGTGATGTCGATGCCGGACAGCTGGGAGTACCCCTGGTTCGCGGCATGGGACCTCGCCTTCCACTGCATCACTCTCGCCCACGTCGATCCCGCCTTTGCCAAGGAGCAGCTCGAGCTTCTGGCGCGGGTGTGGCTGATGCATCCGAACGGCCAGCTCCCCGCCTACGAATGGTCGTTCTCCGACGTCAACCCGCCGGTTCACGCCTTTGCCGCCCTGCGGGTCTTCGAGATCGACGGCTGCCGCGACTTCGACTTCCTGCAGTCGATGTTCGTCAAGCTCCTCATGAACTTCACCTGGTGGGTGAACCGCAAGGACGCCGCCGGCAACAACGTCTTCGAGGGGGGCTTTCTCGGGCTCGACAACATCGGCCCGATCGACCGCTCCGCCCAGCTCCCGGTGGACGGCATCCTCGAGCAGTCCGACGGCACGTCGTGGATGGCGATGTTCTGCCTCGACCTCTGGGAGATGTCGATCCTCCTCGCCCGGCACGACCCTGTCTACGAGGACATGGCGCTCAAGTTCGCCGAGCATTTCAGCTACATCGCGCACGCGATCTACGAGCAGGGGTTGTGGGACGACGCCGACGGCTTCTTCTACGACGTGCTGTCGTTGGCGAACGGCGAGAAGGTGCCGATGCGGGTCCGCTCGCTCGTCGGACTGATCCCTCTCGTCGCCACGACGACGCTCGGGCAGTCGGCTCTCGCCGCGCTGCCGCGCCTTGCCGGCCACCTCGCCTGGTTCGTCGAGCACGAGCCCGAGCTGGCGGTGCACGTCTCGTCCACCAACCGGGTCGGCCAGGAGGAGGGGCGGCTGTTCTCGATCGTCGATCCTGACCGGCTGCGGCGGGTGCTGGCGGTGATGCTCGACGAGGCGGAGTTCCTCTCCGGGCACGGCTTGCGAAGCGTCGCCGCCAGCCATGGGCCCCATCCGTTCAGCCTCGACGTGGCGGGGGTGCACGCCAGCGTCGACTACGAGCCGGCCGAGTCGCGCTCGGGCCTGTTCGGCGGCAACTCGAACTGGCGAGGGCCGGTCTGGTTCCCGATCAATTACCTCCTCATCGAGGCGCTGCGACGCTTCCACCGCTACCTCGGCGACGGCTTCACCGTCGAGATGCCGACGGGCTCGGGCCAGCAGCGCACCCTCGCCGAGGTCGGCGCCGAGCTCGGGCGCCGACTCGTCTCGATCTTCCTCGACGACGGCGCCGGACGGCGACCGGTGTTCGGTCCCTACGAGCTGTTCCAGTCCGATTCCGCCCTGCACGACTGCCTGTTCTTCCACGAGTACTTCCACGGCGACGACGGCCACGGCCTCGGCGCCTCGCATCAGACCGGCTGGACAGGGCTCGTCGCGAACCTCATCATCGAGGGGTGATGCCGCGAGCCGAGCCGTTCCCCTACCGTGGCGCCACCGCCGTCGTCACCGGGGCCTCCTCGGGCCTCGGCGCCGCCTTCGCTGAGCACCTCGCAGCCATCGGCTGTGACCTCGTCCTCGTCGCCCGGTCGGCCGGGGTGCTCGACGAGCAGGCCGAGCGGCTCTCCGGCCACTACGGCGTGTCGGCGCGCCCGGCTCCGACCGACCTCGGCGACCACGAGAGCCGCCGCGCCCTGGTCGAGCAGCTCGCCGGGTCACGGGTCGACCTGCTCGTCAACAACGCCGGTGTGGGCAGCTACGGCCGTTTCGCCGAGCTCGACCCCGACCGGGAGGTTGCCCAGGTCGAGCTGAACTGCGTGGCCGTCGTCCAGCTCGCCCGCGCCGTGCTGCCGGCGATGCTCGAGCGCGGCCAGGGCGGGATCGTCAACGTCGCCAGCACCTCGGCCTTCCAGCCGACGCCGACGATGACGACCTACGGCGCGACGAAGGCGTTCGTGCTGGCGTTCTCCGTGGCGCTCGCCGAGGAGACCCGCGGGAGCGGCGTACGGGTCCTCGCCTTCTGCCCCGGACCGGTGCAGACCGGCTTCGGCGGCGCCACCGGCGACTCGCACTTCGCCAGTGCCTTCTTCGCCAAGGCGCCGCACCCCGAGCAGATCGTGCCGCATGCCCTCGAGGCGCTCGATCGGGGACGCAGCGTGGCGGTGCCCGGTCTCGCCAACCGCTTCGGCGCGGTAGGCGCCAACCTCGCCCCGCGCTGGGTGACGGCCCGGATCTCCAAGCGGGTCCTCAGGCCCTAGTAACTCGTCGGCGAGGGGGCCGCCTGACTCGCGCGGCCGCTGGCGGCACATCTGGGGTAGCTCATTCGAGCGGTTTGTAGTCCTCCATGAGCAGACATGATTTACCCTGTGATAACACATTGGTCCTGACCGACCGCCACCGCTGGGCGGGGCGTG
The DNA here is from genome assembly GCA_027306715.1 of Acidimicrobiaceae bacterium. Lineage (GTDB taxonomy): Bacteria > Actinomycetota > Acidimicrobiia > Acidimicrobiales > Bog-793 > DAHUZG01. The sequence goes on along the minus strand of DAHUZG010000216.1, from coordinate 323 downwards.
CCTGCGCAGGGTGCCCGGGTGCCGGGTGCCCGGGTGTCGGGTGCCCGGGTGTCGGCAGCGGCCGGCCTCAGGGTCGGGGATCGGTCGAGAGGGAGGCACCGTGTTCGGAACTGGCGGACGGCGTCCGAGTCCCGGCGCAGCTGAGCCACGCGTCGGTGGCCGCTGGCGGCGGGCAGGGGCCCTCGTCGCGCCGGCGGTGCTCGCCGCAGCGGTGGCGGGCGCCGGCGTGGCGGCAGGCGGTGCCGTCGCCGGCGCGGTGGGTGGTCAGGACTGGTACGCCTACGCCGACGGCGGCCTCGCCGACGCTACGGCCTGCCCCGCCA
>DAHUZG010000106.1 GCA_027306715.1 Acidimicrobiaceae bacterium | reverse complement strand
CCACATCCACGGCGAAGCGCTCACGGCGTGGCTCGTCGCCGACACGGTGGCGAGAGTCGAGCCGGCCATCACGCGCCCGCTCTCGTCACGACCCGGTACCCGAAGGCGGCGCCTTCGCCCGGCGGCAGGATGATCGGCTCGTCCTCGCCCTGCGGCCAGGAACCGACGTGGGAGCAGGTGCCGTCGGTTCCGACCAAGCGCGCCGGGAGCCCGGTGCTCTCGAGCAGCTCGAGGGCGCCGTCGCCGGCTACGAGAGCCGCGGTCGACGCGGCGTTCGCCTCGGCGCACGTCGGCGCGGCCACGGTGGCGGTGCGCCACGGTCCGTCCGCAGGTTGGCCGGTACGGGGATCGACTATGTGGTGCACGGTCCGGCCGCCGTGGCGCCACCGGCGCAGCAGCGTGGACGAGGTCGCGATGCCGCCGGCGGCGAGCCGTACGACCTGCGTCTTCGAGAGGCCGGGGGCGTCCGATCCGTCGGGCGACTCGGAGACGGCGATGGGCCAGCCTCCTGCCGGCGGCTCGCCCGCAGTGGCGATGTCGCCTCCCAGGCTGACGAGAAGGCCGCCCCCGCGCCCGCAGGCGGCGAACGCCTCGGCCGCCGCACGATCGGAACCGCGCGCCTTCGCGGTGGCGCCGAGGTCGAGCGCCACCTTCGGCGGGAGCCGGAGCAGACGGCCGGAGAGCTCGACGCGCCACCATGCCCCGGTGGGTCCACCCGGGAGGGGCTGGGCGCTGTCGTCCTGCTCCGCCTCGTCTTTCTCGGCGGTGCCCTCGGCCCCGGCGACGAGCGAGAAGTCGCGGTCGTAGCCGAGCGCGGCGACGGCACCACCCAGCGTCGGATCGACGAGTCCTCCGCTGAAGCGGGCGGCGGCGAGGGCGACCCCGATCAGGTCCGCCAGCCCGGAGCTGACCAAGAAGACCGAAGCCCCGTCTCGGTTCTTCGCCTGCAAGCGGGAGATCTCCGAGTCCGTCCGGAACCGGCTCGCCTCTCGGTCGAGACGGTCGAGCTCTTCTTCGACCGTCGCGAGCGCGCACTCGAGCAGGGCGGCCGGCCAGACCACGACCCGAACCCTCGTGCCGATGGCGTCGAGCTCGCCTGCAGCCATCTCGTCGGTCATGAGTCTCCGCCCCCCTGGCTCGGGTAGGTGGTGGCAGGCAGCGGGGTCGACCCCGTTCCGGTCGACCCCGGTGTCGAGCAGCTGTTCACCGTCACGACCTGCGAGCCGCTCGTGACGGCGACGGGCTTGCAGACTGTGGGACCGGAACCGGTCGTCTTCCCCGTTGTCGTCGTCCCGACTGTCGTCCCGTTCACCGTCGTCACACCGGAGTTGCTGCGTCCCGGCGCGGCGTATGCGATCGCGGCACTCGCCGCCCCCACGCCGACGACGAGAGCGGCGAGAGACCAGTTGCTCACGTGGCGGACGCGCCGCAGGTTCTCGCCGCGCGCCCTCGTCTGCGCCGCGAACGGCGGGTCCGGCCGGAGCGGGTACTCCTTCGGCTCCTCGTATGTGTCGTTGTCCATGGCTCACTCCTTTGGCGGCCGGGGCGGCCGTCTTTCGGGGATCGTGCGCCCTCGGACATTTGTCGGCGGTGAGGGCTCGATGTGAGTGCTCTCATGAGATGGGGTCGAGGTGTGGGCAGGAGTCGCCTTCAGCTCCACGAAGCAGCGTTCGCGCCCGTAGTCTCGCTGTATGCGAGTTCTCGTCGTCGAAGACGACGAACGCATGTCGGCTCTCTTGAAGAGGGCGCTCGAAGAAGAAGGGCACGCGGTCGACACGGCCGCGGACGGGCCGGAGGCGCTCTGGATGGCGTCGGAGAACAACTACGGCGCCGTCGTCCTCGACGTGATGCTCCCAGGGCTCGACGGCTTCGAGGTGTGCAGGCGGCTGCGCCAGGCGGAGGTGTGGGCTCCGATCCTCATGCTCACGGCGCGAGACGAGGTGGGCGACCGTGTGCACGGGCTCGACTCGGGTGCCGACGACTACCTCGTGAAACCGTTCAGCCTGCTCGAGCTCGCCGCGCGCCTCCGGGCTCTCGCCCGGCGCGACGACCGTTCGCGGCCGGTGCAACTGAGCGTCGGCGACCTGAGGCTCGACCCGACGACGAGGCGCGCGTGGCGCGGGGACACCGAGCTCGATCTCTCGCCGAAGGAGTTCGCCCTGCTCGAGCTGTTCCTCAGGCACCCCGGAGCTGTGTTGACGCGCTCGGAGATCATCGACTCGGTCTGGGACTTCGCCTACGACGGAACCTCGAACGTCGTCGACCAGTACGTCAACTACCTCCGCCGCAAGATCGACCGACCGTTCAGCCGCTCCGACCTCGAAACCGTGCGCGGCGCCGGCTACCGGCTGCGCCTGCCCGAGGCATAGGTGTCGATCCGGCTGCGCCTCGCGGTGGTGTTCACGGTCGGCGCAGCCGTGCTCTTCGCCTTCGGCGCTCTCCTGTTCGTCGTCGAGCTCTCGTCCGGACTGTTGGGCAGCCTCGACACACAGCTCACGGCCGACTTGTCGTTGGCCCCGACGCTGGCAGCGTCACCGGCTCACGACGACGGTTCCAGCCTGGCGGTGCCGGGGCAGGTCGTCGTGCAGGT
>DAHUZG010000207.1 GCA_027306715.1 Acidimicrobiaceae bacterium | reverse complement strand
CAGGCGTGGCGGCAAGCCGCCGGGTGGTCAGGATAGCGCGGGCAGGACGGCCCGCATACTCGACGGTCAGGCCGTTAGAGCCAGCTCCTCGTCGGTGATGCGGATGCGGTTCGGGTCAACCCTCACACCGGGACCCATCGTCGAGCTGAGCGTGACCGAGCGGATGTAGCGGCCCTTGGCTGCTGCTGGCTTCACCCTCTGCAGCTCGTCGAGCACCGCACGGAAATTGTCGAGCAGGGCGTTGGCGGAGAAGGAGACCTTGCCGACCGGCACGTGGATGTTTCCGACCCGGTCGGTGCGGTACTCGACCCGGCCACTGCGGTACTCGCTGATGGTCCGGGCGACATCGGTCGTGACCGTGCCGGTGCGCGGGTTGGGCATCAGCCCACGTGGGCCGAGGATCCGGCCAAGGCGACCGACCTGGGCCATCAGGTCTGGGGTGGCGATGGCGACGTCGAACTCGAGGAAGCCCTCGCGCTCGATGCGGACGACGAGGTCGTCGGCACCGACGACGTCGGCGCCGGCGGCGCGCGCCTCAGCTGCCTGCTCGCCGGCGGCGAAGACGGCGACGCGCACCGACTTGCCGGTCCCCGCGGGCAACGAGAGCGAGCCGCGCACGATCTGTTCGGCGCGCCGCGGATCGACGCCCAGCCGTACGGCCAGCTCGACGGTCTCGTCGAAGCGGGCCGCGGCCAGGCTCTTCACGAGCTCCACAGCCTCGCCCGGGCTGTAGAGCTGCTCGTGGTCGAGCCGTTTGGCGGCGTCGAGGTAGCGCTTGCCGTGTTGAGCCATTGTCGGTGGGTCCTCTGCTCGATTCTCGGTCAGCGGGCGACGGTGATGCCCATCGACCGGGCGGTCCCCTCGACCTGCCGCTTGGCAGCCTCGAGGTCGTTGGCGTTGAGGTCCGGCATCTTGGTCGTCGCGATCGCAGCCAGCTGCTCGTCGCTGATCGTGCCGGTGTGCTCGCGTCCGGGCAGCTTGCTGCCCTTGTCCAGCCCGGCCGCCTCGCGCAGCAGAACCGGAGTCGGCGAAGTCTTCAGGACAAAGGTGAACGAGCGGTCCTCGTAGATGGTGATCTCTACAGGGACGATGGAGCCACGTAGGCTCTCGGTAGCGGCGTTGTACTGCTTGACGAACTCCATCGTCTGCACGCCGTGGGGCCCGAGGGCGGTCCCGACCGGGGGCGCGGGCGTCGCCGCCCCGGCGGGCAGCTGGATCTTGACGATTGCGGTGACGCGCCTGCGTGCCACGGTGAAGGGTTCTCCTGCTCGGTCGGTGCTCGTGATCGGACGCTCGGTCGGCCCGACGGGTGGACGCGGTCGCACCGGCTCGCCGCCGATGCGACCAGTCAGTCTAGAGCTTTGCCACCTGGCTGAATTCCAGCTCGACCGGCGTCTCCCGGCCGAAGATGTTGACCAGCACTTTCAGCTTCAGCTGATCCTCGTTGATCTCGGCGACCTGGCCGGTGAAGTCGGCGAACGGACCCTCCTTGACCCGCACGGTCTCGCCGAGCTCGTGCTCGAGGCGCGCCCGCATCGGACGCTTCGGGGCCTCGGTTCCCTCGTCGCGCACCTGGAGGATGCTCTCCACCTCCCGCCGGGAGAGCGGTGTCGGCTTGGTGCCCGGGCCGACGAAGCCCGTCACGCCCGGGGTCTGGCGAATCACCGACCACGAGTCGTCGTCGAGGTCGGCGCGGGTGAGCAGGTAGCCGGGAAAGACCTTCCGCTGGACGGTGACCTTCTTGCCGCCTTTGAACTCGACGACGTCCTCCATCGGGATGACCACCTCGTAGATGCTGTCCTCCATGTTCATCGAGGAGATGCGGCTCTCGAGGTTGGACTTGACCTTGTTCTCGTAGCCGGCGTAGGTGTGCACGACGTACCAGCTGCCGGGCCGGTCGTAAGGGCTCGGGGGGCGGGGCAGGTCGAGCACCTCGCTGCCGGGCTCGACGGGCACCTCCTCGGATCCGCCGTCGCCGTCCGCGAGCACCGCGCCGTCGCCTGCAGGCAGTCCTTCGCCACTGGTCGGCGCCGTGGCGAGGTCCGGACCTTCGCCGTGCAGCTGCCCGTAGTCGTCGTTCGTCACCGTCATCGGCTCGCTTCCTTGGTCGTGGGCGGGCGCCGCTCCCACCGGGTCGCCCTCCGGCTCGGACGGCCACCCCGGCCGTCGTCGGCGCCCTCCCGACAGCGGGGCCGACCGGACGGCTGGGTCACGACCCGAACAGGTAGGCCACGCCCTTGGCGAAGGCGTAGTTCAGACCGAAGATGAGCAGTGCCAGCAGGATCAGCGTAGTGAGGACGACAGTCGAGTAGTTCACGACCTCGGGGCGTCGCGGCCACAGGACCTTGGCCAGCTCCCCGCGGACCTCGCCGAGATAGCTGGCGACACGAGCCGGGAGCGGCGGCTTCGCCTCCTCCGGCCGCCGGGCCGGGGGAGGATCCGCAGGCGAGCGGCGCAAGGTAGCCGGTCCGCCGGTGGCGTCCAGCTGATCTTGCCGCTGCATCCGCTTGGTCTGTCGGTTCACGGGATACACCTCGAAGTTCGACCGGTCGCACGATCGGGCGAGCAGGGCAGGAGGGACTCGAACCCCCAACCGCCGGTTTTGGAGACCGGTGCTCTGCCAGTTGAGCTACTGCCCTTTGCGCGGCGAACCGCGGCCCACCGAAGGGATTACGCAGGCTAGCACCGTCCCGCCCGGCTCCCCCGGGCGCCTCAGGGCTCAGCTCGAGGCCGGCCGGGTCGCCCCGACGGCCGTGCCGGCGCGCCCGCGTGCGACGAGCACGCCGGTCAGCGCCGCGCCGACACACGCGACGCCGTAGGCGACCCGCCGCCCCGTGACGAGCGTGCGGCGGGCCGACTCACGAGCCGCCGTCTCGATGGTCGCCAGCACCTCGGCAACGAGGCCGGGTGGAAGCTCGGCACGGTCCTCGCCGAGAGCGTCGAGCGCGCGGAACAGCCGCCGCCATCGCAGCAGCTCCAGGCGGCAGCGCAGGCAGCTGGCGACATGGGGGGCGACGATGTCCGCGTGCTGCTCGCCACGGGCGGCGGCGGGCAGGTGCCGGGCGAGGTGGTCACACGGCGGCCGCATGCCTCTCCACCCCGGCTGTCCCGCCACCGGGGCCGGCGGCCGCCGCTTCGTTCCCCGCCCCCACGACCTGGCGGCGGCGCAGCGGTCGCCTCGCCGCCTCCGCGGGCTCGCGGCTCCCCGCCGACCCGGTGCCGGTGCCGGTGCCGGTGCCGGTGCCGGTGCCGACGGTCGGGCCGGCAGCGAGGCCGGCGTGACGTTCGGAGAGGCGACGGTCGCCCGAGACGGGGGGAAGCAGCTCGCGAAGCAGCTTGCGACCGCGGTGGAGGCGCACCTTGGCGGCTGCCCTGCTGATGCCGAGATGTCGGGCGATGTCCTCGTGGGGAAGGTCGTAGACGTCACGCAGGACGACGACGACCCGGAGGATGTCGGGCAGGCAGTCGAGCGCCTGCCTCAGCCGGCGGCGCTCGGAGGAGCCGGTAGCCACCTCGATCAGTCGCAGCTCGGCACCGGGATCGGCGATGCTCAGGGCCTGCTCGACCTCGACGTGGCGGCAACGACGGCGGCGACGGAGATGGCTGGCGGCGCAGTTCGCCGTGATGCGGTAGAGCCAGGTGGTGGCGGCGGCGTCGCCGCGGTAGCGCCCGATGGCGCGAAAGGCGCGTAGGTAGGACTCCTGGAGGACGTCGGCAGCGTCGTGGTCGTTGCCCACGAGCCGGCGCGCCAGCGCCAGGACCCGCGGCGAGGTGGCGACGACGAAGTCGGCGAAAGCCTGCCGGTCGCCCTCTCGGGCACGGGCGGCGAGCTCGTCGAGCTCGGCGGCGCTCAGACCGGCAGCTGTTGCCATCCGCCGGCACCTCCGCGCCGAGCGAGGTTCAGCGAGTCTCCTTGTGCAGGGTGTGGCGCCGATCGAAGCTGCAGTACTTCCGCATCTCAATCCGCTCGCGGTCGTTCTGCTTGTTCTTCGTCGTGATGTAATTCCGCCGCTTGCAGGCCTCGCACTCGAGGGTGACCTTGACCCGCTTCTCGTTCTTCGCCATCTGACCTCCTCGCCGCCGGTCGTCCCCGGCGCTCGACCATTCACCCGTGACGCCTACCGGGGGCTGGTAGCGGCGGCCGGACTCGAACCGGCGACCCCACGATTATGAGCCGTGTGCTCTGACCAACTGAGCTACGCCGCCGAGCTACGAGCCCCCTGTCGGAATCGAACCGACGACACCAGCCTTACCCTGGCTGTGCTCTACCCCTGAGCTAAGGGGGCGCGAGAACGAGGCTGCCAGCCCGCGGTCCGCGAGCATAGTCTCGCCGGGTGCAGCTGCGGCTCGCCGAGGACGCCGACGCCGAGGCGATCCGCGCCATCTACAACGCCGAGGTCGTCGGTTCGAGCTTCACCTTCGACCTCGTCCCTCGCAGCCCCGAGGAGCAACGGGCATGGATGGACGAGCACCGCGGCGCCTACCCGGCAGTCGTCGCGGTCGACTCCGGTGTGGTCGTCGGGTTCGCCTCGCTCTCGCCCTACCGGAACCGGCCCGGCTACTCGACCACGGTCGAGGACTCGGTCTACGTGGACGGCTCGAGCCGCGGCAGGGGCGTCGGCAAGGCGCTCCTCGGCGAGGTCGTCGGGCTCGCCCGCGCCCACGGCTTCCACGCCGTGATGGCCCGCATCGTCGGCGACCACGTCGCCTCGATCGGCCTCCACCGGGCGCTCGGATTCGAGGTCGTCGGAGTGGAACGTGAGGTCGGTCGGAAGTTCGGCCGCTGGCTGGACGTGGCGGTGATGCAGTTGCTTGTCTGAGCAGCTCGGCCCGTCCCGGGCCGGATGGTCAGGCGCAGCGCGGGAGACGCTGGGCGGCCGCCCCGCCGAGGGCGGCAATCAGCACAGATCCGGTCAGGACAGATCCGGTCAGGACAGGGCGGGGTCCGTGGCGGCCTGAGGGTCGCCGGCACCGCCGGCCCGGGCGCCGCCGCCGGCGCGCCAGCGGGGAAAGGCGACGAGCAACAGGATCGCCACGAGGGCGACGACGGCGACGGCGACGATGGCGGGGTTGGCAAGCGCCACGCCGTGGATCAGCACCCGGCCCCCGGGCAGGCCGAGGAAGCACGTGGCGGCTGAGAAGGCGACGACCAGACGGCGCGCCCTGCCGACGACGACCGGTGCCAGGAAGACAAAGCCCCACGAGGCGTACCACGGCTGAACGACCGGTCCGAGGAGCACGACGGCGACGAGCGACCACCCGAGGGCACGCAGTGCCCCGATCTCGTCCGAGCGCATCAGCAGCCAGATCCCGATCACGACGGCCGCGAGCATCGCCAGCCCGCGGAACAACGTGATCAGCCCGAAGGTGTACGAGCCGATGCCGAGCGCCGAGACGATGTGGCCGGCGAGCAGGCCGAGACCGGTAGCGGGGTCGAGCCACGAACGGACAGCGTCGGGATTGGTCAGCCCGCCGATCCATCCCCAGCCGAGGCCCGCCGCCTCCGAGATCACCGCCATCGTGCCGACCGAGATGATCATCGCCGTCGCCACCGGGCGGATGCGGGCCCGTACCGACAGACCCGAGCCGAGCCATTCCCAGCCTACGTAGACGGCGGCGAGGATCGCCGGCACCTTCACCGCCGCCGCCAGCCCGATGACGACAAGGCCGGCCACAGGGTGGTGGCGGCGGGCGAGCGCGTATCCGATCGCCATCACCCCGAGCATCAGAGCGTCGTTGTGCCCACCACCGACGAGGTTGAGAAGAACGAGCGGGCTGAGCGCCGAGAGCGAGAAGGCGACCGCAGGGTCGCGCCCGTAGGAGCGGGCGATCGCCGGGATCGCCCAGGCGAACATCGCGACCCCGGCAAGGGCGAGCAGGCGCAGCCCCTCGACGGCGGCGAGGGGGTTGTGGCCGGTGAGCGACACGATCCAGCTGTCGAGGGTGAGGAAGGCGGGACCGTACGGCGACGGCACGTTCTGCCAGAGCGGGTCGACGAGGCGGCCAAACGGGCTGGCCGCCGAGAGGATCTGCGGGCCCCAGGTGTACGGATTGATGTTGTGGCTCGTCATCTCTCCCTGGGCGGCGTAGCTGTAGAGATCGTGGCTGAACAGCGGGGCCACGAACAGAAGCGGAAGCGTCCAGGCCACCAGCAACGGCACGAGCCGTGCTACCGGGATCCCGCGATGGCGGGTGGCGAGGCGCATGACGTCGTACCAGACCCGGATCAAGAGCACGATCCCGCCGTAGACGGCGACGACGCCGAGGAACAAACCTGTCCCGTGCGGGCTCGGGGCATCGAGCAGCGCCGAGGGGGCGGGGATGCCGAACCACCAGGCGCCGGTCCACTTGAGGGTGAACGGCGAGCTGACCTGCGAGGCGCCGAGGACGATCACGGCGGTGGCGAAGAAGCCGAGCAGACCCGAGCGCACGAGGACGTGACGGATGTGGCGGTCGCTGCTCGTGTACGGATCGCCAGCCGGGTCCACACCCCCGGTCCGCCGCCAGAGGTCTGCCACCACCCGACCGCCGGCTAGAGCGGCGCGGGTGACGCGGGCATCCGGGTGCTCGGCGAGCGCCGTCACCGCCCGCGTCGCGATCGCGCCGAGAACTGCGGCGGCGGCGCGAACCGTGGCCCGAAGCGGCCGCGCCGCCAGCTCGACGGCGGCTTCGCAACGCGCCTCGAGGCTTGGCGAGCCGCCGAGGCCACCCACCGTGACGCCTCGCCCACCATCCGGCTCGGGCGGGCCGCCCGGCACGACCCGGCGCCGGTCCGGATCGCCTCGGGTCCGGCCTCGAGCAGGGGTGCGGGTCGGCGCCTGACGGCGCGACGACATCAGGTTCATGCTACCCGTCCTTTGCTGGGTCAGAGCTGGGAACGGCCGAGGGCCCGGCGGCGGTCCTCGGCGGCACCGACGGCGATTGCGAGGCTGCACGCCAGGACCTCCACGCAGCTCCTACCCGCCGCCCTCGACAGCCGGATCATCGGTAACCTGTTCGCAATGTGGTCGCCCCGGAGGCTGCCGGACCAGCAGTGAGGCTGATCCTGGAGCGACGGCGCCCTGGCCGGCAGCGCCCTGGCCGACGGCGACCGGATCGCCGGCAACCGGATCGAGGCGCTCTCGGCGGAGCGGCCCGTCGCCTGTCGAGACGGGGAGTGTGGCGCGCGGACGCCCTCGCCCTCGCGAGCCTTGCAGGCATCCCGGCGCTGCTGCTCACCGTGGCGGCTCTGGCTGGCCATCCGCTGCTCACCGGGGACGCCGTGATCCAGAACTTCCCCCTGCGAGTGATAGCCGGCCAGGCTCTCGTGCACGGCCAGCTGCCGCTCGTCAACCCGTACGACTTCAGCGGCGAGCCCTTGCTCGGAGGCCTCAACGCCGGAGCCGCCTTTCCCGACATCGTGCTCTTCGGCATCCTCCCGCCTCTTGCCGCCTGGATCGTCGCCGAGGCGCTCGCCTACGCCGCAGCCGCATGCGGGCTCTATCTCTTCCTGCGCGCCAACCGGCTGCGCCCGCTGGCGTCGTGGCTCGGCGCGGCGACCTACGGCCTCGGCGGCTTCGTCTCCTCCCAGGCCGTGCACCTCGACGTCGTCGAGACCGCGGCCTGCCTCGCGTGGGCGCTGCTCGCTGTAGAGCGGGTGGCACACGACGGCACCGCCCGCCGGCCGGCGTGGGCGGCGATGCTCGCCGTAGCGGCCGGTTGCGCGGCCTTGGCGGCGAGCCCCGAGGCCGCCTTCGACGCAGCCGCCGCGACCTTCGTCTATGCGCTGCACCTGCTCTGGCGCGAGCGCCGGCCGTGGCGACTCGCTGGCTGGCTCACGACGTCAACCGTCGCCGGCACCCTCCTCGGCGGAGTGCAGATCTCGACCGGCGCCGATTTCGTCGCCGCCTCGCAGCGCAGTCACGTCAGCTACGGCTTCGCCACGAGCGGGACGATCGACCGCGGGCTCGTCCTGCTGCTCGCACCGCATCTGCTGGGCGGGGGCCCGATCGGCCTGACGAGCTACGTCGGCTCCTACAACCTCGCCGAGATCG
>DAHUZG010000201.1 GCA_027306715.1 Acidimicrobiaceae bacterium | reverse complement strand
GACCCTCGTTCACCGCACCACCTTGCCTCGGGCCTCCTCGCCGGCGGTCTCGGGCGCCGCCAGATCGGGCGGCCCGCCCTGCGCCCGACCCGGCGCGCCGGCCCGAGCGGCTAGCGCGGCGCCGACGAGCAGCTCGTCCTCCTCGGCCGACGTCGACCCGGGCGGGGAGGCGCCTGCCGCGCCGGCGGCGACCGCGCCTACCGCGCCGGGACCGGGGACCGCCCCCACCACCCCGGGTCCGGTGACGGCCCGAGGGCCACCGGCAACACGCCGGCGCCAGAGAAACGCGCCCAGGGCGCCGGCGGCGAGCGCCACCGCGGCGATCGGCAGCGTCCAGGCCAGCCCGTCGAGACCCGACGCCGCCGGTACGAGCAGGTCGGCCTGGCCGTAGTGCTCGACGACCTGGCGCTCGATCCAGCTGTCGGAGTGGCCGGCGTCCACCCAACCGCTGACCAGCCGGCGCAAGGTCTGCGCCGTCGGCGCACTCGACTCGGCGACGGTGAGATCGGTGCAGCTCGGGCACTTGATCACGCTCTCGAGATAGGCGATGCGTGACGCCCGTGACGGTCCCCCCCCGTGCACGCTGCCGACGGCGAGCAGGAGGACGGCAACCGCGGCGAGGGCGACCCACGCCGCCCGGCTGGCGAGCGGGGCCGGGCGGAGGTGCCCTGCCTCAACACCTCGGGCTCGGCGAGCGAGGGCGGTCAGCTCGCCGGACCGGCTCATGAGGCCGCTCCCGCCCGCAGCCACGCGTCGAGGTAGCTCTCGGTGAGCTCTCCGGCGTAGCGGCCGATCACCCGTCCCGAAGGCGAGACGAGAAAGGACTGCGGCGGGTCGGTGACGCCATAGGCGTAGGCGATCGAGCCGGAGGGATCGGCGACAGCCGGCCAGGTGGCGCCGAACGACTCGAGCATCGCCCGGGCGTTGCCGGCGGCGTCCTGGTCGACGACTCCGAGCACGGCGACGTGGCGGTCGTGGCGGTGCGACCACACAAAGGCGGCGAGTGCCGGCATCTCCTGCTGGCAGGGGGCGCACCAGCTGGCGAAGAACTCGACGACGACGTACCTGCCGTGCAGCGCTGCAAGGCTGGTCGGTGCCCCGCCGACGAGGGCGCGGCCGGCGATCGCCGGGGCGGGGGCGCCGGCGAGCGAGGTGTCGACGGCGCTCCCCGGTGGCGCCGAGCGCGTCGCCAGCACAGCGCAGAGGAAGGCGACCGCGAGACCGACGGCGATCGAAGCGGTGCGGGCGCGGCGGCGCCCGCAGGCCGCCAGCAGCCGCCTCATCGCGCGCCCGCGGGTAGCGCAGCGGCCCCCGAGGCGTCGCCAACGCGCTCGACGGCCAGCTCGGGAAGCGCCACCGAGACCGGGTCTGTCGGCCGGCGGCGGCGCCCGGGGGCTGCAGCCAGCAGCGATCCGAGGCCGATCAGGCCGCCGCCGATCCAGAGCCACATGACGAGCGGCTGGACGACCACCGTCAGCTGCGCGCTGTAGCCGCCCCGGCGCAGGGGGGCGAGCGAGTACGGGCTCAGGTACACGTCCTCGAACGGCGTCGAGTGGATCGCCGGCGTCCCGACGAACTCGGTGTCGCCGTTGAACTGGCTGAAGGCCGGGTGGAAGACCCCGGCGCCGGCGATGTCGACGAGAACCTCCTCGCCGCGCTTGGAGGGATCCGAGAAGGGGCGGACGCCGACGAGGCTGAGGCGCTGGCCCGCGAAGACGACCGGCGGGCCTGCTGTCCGCAGCGTGACCACGCCGCGGTGAGCGTAGGCGCTGGCGGCGGCCAGACCGGCGGCGATCGCCACCACGCCGAGGTGGACGACCATGCCGCCGTTGGCCCTGCCGGCGAGGCCCCGCCACCAGCGAAGGCCGTGGCGCTGTGCGGTGCGCGCCGCCAGGACGAGCTGGCGCAGCGCGACGAGAGCGGCGAAGGCGGCGAGGGTGAAGGTGCCGAGCGGGACGAGCCCGCGGACGCCGGCGAGCACGCAGCAGGCGAGCACCGTCACCGCCCCCCATGCCGGCACGGCGAGCCGGCTGCGGAGCACGCCCGGACCGGCCTTGCGCCAGGGCAGCACAGGTGCCACCGCCATGAAGAAGAGCAGGGCGACCCCGATCGGGAGGGTCATCGTGTCGAAGTAGGGCCGGCCGATCGTCAGCGACTGGTTGTCGATCGCCTGGACGAGCATCGGGAAGACGGTGCCGAGCAGCACGACGAAGGCGAAGGCGGCAAAGAGCAGGTTGTTGACGAGGAAGGCCCCTTCGCGCGACATCGGGGAGTCGATCGTCCCCGGCGAGCGGAGGCGGTCGCCGCGCCAGCCGATCAGCACCACGCCGCTCGCCACCACGGCGGCGAAGAAGGCCAGCAGTGGTGGGCCCATCCCCGAGTCCGAGAAGGCGTGGACCGACTCGACCACCCCCGAGCGGGTGAGGAACGTGCCGAGGATGGTGAGGGCGAAGGTGGCGATCAACAGCGACAGGTTCCACACCCGGAGCAGGCCGCGGCGCTCTTGAACCAGCGCCGAGTGGAGGTAGGCCGTGGCGGTCAGCCAGGGGAGGAAGGCGGCGTTCTCGACCGGGTCCCACGCCCAGAAGCCGCCCCACCCGAGCACCTGGTAGGACCACCACGCCCCGAGCACGATGCCGACGCTCAGACAGCCCCAGGGGACGAGGATGAACCGGCGGGTCTCGGCGAGCCATCCTTCCCCCACCCTGCCGGTGACAAGCCCGGCAACGGCAAAGGCGTAAGGGACGGTGAACCCGACAAAGCCGAGGTACAGCAGCGGGGGATGGATGGCGACGAGCGGATTGTCCTGCAGCAGGACATTCGGCCCGGCACCGTCGGCGGGGATCGGCCCGAGCGTGGCGGCGAAGGGGTCCGACGGCCCGACCATGAGCGCGAAGAAGAAGGCGCAGACGGCGAAGACGACGAGGAGGGCGATGGCGGGGACGGGATCTTCGGCGCGGGCGCGGAAGCGACGCGACGCCGCGACCAGGTAGCCGGCAAGGATCAGGCCCCAGAGCAGCATCGAGCCCTGCAGCGCGGACCACATGCCGGTGATCGAGTAGATCAGCGGGGTCTGAAGGGAGTTGTTGGCGGCGACGAAGGCGAGCGAGAAGTCGTGGGTGACAAGTGCGTGCTCGAGCGCCGCTGTGGCGAGCAGCGCCCCGCAGAGCACCGTCGCCGCCAGGAGGCGACCGAGTCGCAACAGGTCAGGCCGGTGACGGGCGAGTCCGGTGCCCTGTAGCGCCACGCCCGCGGCCGAGGCCACCAGTGCCAGGATCACCCCGCCGTGGCCGAGCGCAGCGTCCGTCATGTGCCGGCGAGGCTCGCTGCCGAGCAGCCGGTCGGCTCTGTGCCCCGGGCCAGCCGACCGGGATGGGCGGCGACGTACTGGTTCGAGTGCTTGATGTAGATCACGCTCGAGGAGAACACCTCCGAGCTGCCGACGAAATGGCCACCGAGGACGACCCCGATGTTCGGCTGGAACAGTGAGGGCGGCGTCTCGCTGTCCCGCACGGCGACCCGTACCGGACCTGACGCGATCGAGAAGTCGTAGCTGTCAGCGCCGACCCGGCGCAGCGTGCACGGCACGACCGTGCCCTCGATCTGGAAGGTCGAGTCGCCGAGCGCGGCACGGTCGGCCACTGCCTGAGCGGCGGTCTTGAAATAGACGAACGCCGAGGTGAGCGCCTTGTAGAGGAGAAAGCCGGCAGCGCACGCGAGCACCGTGCCGGCGACCGCGAGGCGACGACGTGTGCGGCGCGCCTTCGGCGTCGGCGGCCGGCGGCCCTGCGCCCGCGCGGGCGCGCCGGTCTCTGCTGTCGTCACGGCTCGGTGGGGCCGGTGCCGTCACCTGGCGAGCCGGCTGCCGGCTCCGCCCCGTGGGAGGCGGGGCGGCGGCGCCAGAGCGCTTCGGGGAGGCGGCGCCGGGCAGAGCGCTCGCGGGCCACCAGCAAGGTGCCGTAGACGGTGAGGCCACCGAGCACGACGGCGTAGCCGGCTTCGATGTAGCCGCTCACGAGGCGCTCGACCCGGCGAGACCGGCACCACCCTCGGGGCGCCACTCGCTGCCGAGGGTCTCGACCATCGTCTCGGCGCGCGCCGCTCCGGCGGGCTCGAGCGCCGGCGACGACGGGACATCTGCTAGCCGGCCGAGGCCCGCCCCGACGAGCCGGTCGGAGCGGGCCTCCGCCCGCCGCTCCGCGAGGGCCACCTCGGCGCCCTCGGACTCAGCTATCGCCACGAGCGTCGCCAAGCGGTAGCGGTGGCCGACGAGCCAGCAGTAGAGCAGGGTCATCGCCACGAAGCCGAGCAGCATCGTCCAGGCCATCGACCCGTGCACATACATCTGGCGGGTGGCGAGGTCGACGGTCGGAGGCTGGTGGAGGCTGCGCCACCAGTCGACGGAGAAGTAGACGATCGGGACGTCGATGAAGGCGATCAGCGCGCCGATCGCCGAGCGCCGCGCCCGCACCACAGGGTCCCCCGGCACGCTGCGCAACGCCAGGTAGCCGAGGTACAGCACGAAGAGCAGAGCCGTCGTCGTGAGCAGTGGGTCCCAGGTCCACCACGTCCCCCAGGTCGGCCTTCCCCAGATCGAGCCCGAGAGCAGGGTCAAGGCCGTGAAGACGACGCCGACCTCCGCCGAGGCGCCGGCGACGCGGTCGAGGCGCAGGTCGCGGGTACGAGGCCAGAGGTAGAGCAGGCTGGCGAGGAAGGCGACTCCGTAGGCGAGGAACGCCACCCAGGCCGCCGGCGGGTGGATGTACAGCAGGCGCACGAGGTTGCCCATGTGCTCGTCGGGCGGGGTGACCCAGATCCCGAGCCACACCGTGGCGCCGAGCCCGGCGACGGCGAGCAGCCCCGTGGCTCGCAGCAGCAGCGAAGTGTTCCTCATCTGTCCTATCCGTCCTCCAAGAGGGGCCCGAAGGCGACCGTCCCGACAGCGCCGTAGGCGACGGCGAAGACCGCCAGCAGCTCGATCCAGCTCGTCGCCGCGCCGGGGGTCCCCGACAGCCCGGCGTCGAAAGCCTTCGTGGCGGCCAGCAGGACGGGCGCTCCGACGGGGAAGAACAGCAGCGGCAGCAGTGTCTCACGGACGCGGGTGCCGCTGGAGAGCATGCCGTAGGTGGTGCCGACGAAGACGAGGCCCGCTGTCGCCAGGATGCAGGTGGCGACGAGCAGCGCGCCGGCGGCGGGATGCACGTCGTAGACGAGCGCCGCCACCAGCGCCAGCACCGCCTCCAGCGCGACGAGCAGGACCATCGTCGCCCCGCACTTGCCGAGGAAGATCCCCCCAGGGTCGAGGCCGGACAACCGCAGCCCGTCGCGGGCGCCGTCTGCGCTCTCCACCGCGAAGCTGCGCTGGACGGCGAGAAGCGTCGAGAGAAGGACCGCCACCCAGAACAGCCCGGCGGCTGCGCCGCGCAGGATGCCGGCGTTGGCGAGGGCGCCGGGCAACGCCTGGCCAGACGGCGACACGCTCTGGCCGATAGCGAGGCCGAAGAGCAGGACCACGATCACCGCGAAGGGCACGACCTGGTTCACCGCCACCTTCGAGCGGAGCTCGATACGGAGGTCCTTTCCGGCGACGAGCAGCGCGTCACGCCACATGCACGCCCACCTCGATCGAGCCTGTGCTCGGGCCGAGCTCCGTCTCGCCGGCCTGTCCAGGATCTGCGATCCCGCCGCCGCCGGCGAGAGGGCGGGCCGCCCCTGAGCGGTCCTCGACGACCTGTCCGCCGGCGATCGACACCACCCGGTCGGCGAGGGCCTCGACACGTTCCAGCTCGTGCGACGCGACGAGGACGGTCATCCCGTCACGACGCAGCTCGGCGACGAGGTCGTCGAGC
>DAHUZG010000198.1 GCA_027306715.1 Acidimicrobiaceae bacterium | reverse complement strand
CCTCGACGACGGCCAGCAGCTGCCCCGCCACGACGCGCTCGCCGGCGGGGACGGCGGTCGAGGTGACGACTCCCGGCATCGGGCTGCGGACCTCTCCGCTCGGAGGCGCCGCCGCACCTTGGACGGCGAGCGGCTCGAGCTGCACGGCGGCGGCTCGCCCGGCGAGCGAGAGCCAGACCCGGCCGTCGGCGGCGGCGACGTCGTAGCGCCGACCGATCCCGCCGAGGACGACCTCGAGCTCGCCGGCCGGCCGCGCCGCGGGCGCGACGGCGAGCGACCCGGGCGGGGCGGGCGGGGCGGGAGAGCGGGGCGGCACCCCCGACGACGGCCTCGCTTCGGAACCTGGCCCGGCGCCGAAGCGGCCCTCCGCGGCGTGCGCCCCGCCGGTCCGCCAGCGCGCCCAGGCGCTCTCGGGCGGCTCTCCGCCGATAGCGAGCTCACAGTCCCCGGGCAGCCCCCGAAGGCGCACCTCGAAGGCTTCCTCCCCGAGGCGCAGGCGGATGGCCCGCCACGCCGGCACGCCGACCCGCCAGCCGTCCTCGAGCTCCCACGGGTCGCGGGCGTGAGAACCTCCCGCCCCGACGAGCGCCAGCGCAACGGCAGCGAGCAGGTCGGTGGGGCTCGCGCCGCTCTGGCCGCCAGCGGGCGCCGAGGGCGCCGGCGGCCGACGCTCGATGCGGGCCGTGTCGAGGCGGCCGGCTCGGACGTCGGGATCCTCGAGCAGGTCGGCGAGCAGGGAGAGGTTGGTCGCCATCCCGAGCACGCTCGTGCCGGCCAGCGCCTGGCGGAGGCGCTCCAGCGCATCCGAGCGGGTGGCGCCATGGGCGATGATCTTGGCGAGCAGGGGGTCGTAGTCCCTCGGCACCGAGCTGCCGGCGGCGACGCCGGCGTCGACGCGGATCCCCTCACCCGCCGGCAGCCGCAGCGCGAGGACCCGGCCTCCGGTGGGAAGGAAGCCACGGGCGGGATCCTCTGCATAAAGGCGCGCTTCGACGGCATGGCCGCCGGGCGGCGCCGGGGCGAGGGGCCGAGCGAGGGGCTCGCCTGCGGCGACTCGCAGCTGCCACTCGACGAGGTCGATCCCGCTGACCGCCTCGGTGACCGCGTGCTCGACCTGGAGGCGCGTGTTCATCTCGAGGAAGCACCAGCCCGAGAGGTCGTCGACCGGGACGATCATCTCGACGGTGCCCGCTCCGACGTAGCCACAGCCGCGGGCCAGCGCGACGGCGCTTCGCTCCATCGCCGCTCCGACCTCGGCGGGGACGGGCGATGCGGGCGGCGACTCCTCGATCACCTTCTGGTGGCGCCGTTGCAGGCTGCACTCGCGCAGCCCGAGCGACACGACCGATCCGTGGCGGTCGGCGAGCAGCTGGACCTCGAGGTGGCGCGCCCGCTCGACGAGCCGCTCGAGCAGCAGCGAGTCGTCGGCAAAAGCGGCGAGCGCCTCGCTCCGGGCGGCCGCGAGCTCGCTGGAAAGCGCAGCGGGGTGGCGCACGACGCGCATCCCTTTCCCGCCGCCGCCCGCCGCCGGCTTGACGAGAAGCGGGAACCCGACAGCGGCGGCTGCGGCGATCAGCTGCTCGTCGCTCCGGCCCGGCTCGCCCACCCCGGCCAGCACGGGAAGCCCGGCGGCGGCGGCCGCGGCCCGGGCGGCGATCTTGTCCCCCATGAGGGCGATCACGTCCTGCGGCGGCCCGACGAAGACGATCCCGGCCTCGGCGCAGGCGCCGGCGAGCCGCGGGCTCTCGGCGAGGAAGCCGTACCCCGGGTGGACGGCGTCGGCGTCGACCCGGCGGGCAGCCTCGACGATCGCCGCGGCGTCGAGGTAGCCGCCGTCGTGAAGGGCGATCACCTCGTCGGCGACCTCGACGTGCAGCGCCCCGGCGTCGGCGGGCGTACGGACAGCCACCGAGACGATCCCGAGACGGCGCAGCGTGCGGCACAGGCGCACGGCGATCTCGCCGCGGTTGGCGACGAGGACCCGCCCGAACAGGCTCACATCCGGTACGTCACGGGCCGGCGCGGCTCGAGCGGCCCGTTGGCGGCGGCAGAGAGACCGAGCGCCAGCACCCGGCGGGTGTCGAGAGGATCGATCACGCCGTCGTCCCAGAGCCGTGCCGTCGAGTAGTACGCCGAGCCCTGCTCCTCGTAACGCCGGCGGATCGGCTCAGCCAGCTCCTCCTCCTCCTCGGCCGACAGCTCGCCGCCCTCGGCGTGCAGCTGCTGGCGGCGCACGGTGACGAGCACGGAGGCGGCCTGCTCGCCGCCCATCACCGAGATCCGGGCGTTCGGCCAGCAGACGAGCAGCCGCGGCCCGTACGCCCTCCCGCACATCGAGTAGTTGCCGGCGCCGAAGGACCCGCCGATGACGACGGTGAATTTCGGAACCCGCGTGCAGGCGACGGCGGCGACCATCTTCGCCCCGTGCTTGGCGATGCCGCCGTTCTCGTAGGCGCGCCCGATCATGAAGCCGGTGATGTTCTGGAAGAACACGAGCGGCACGCCGCGTTGGTCGCAGAGCTCGACGAAATGGGCTCCTTTCAGCGCCGACTCACCGAGCAGCACGCCGTTGCTGGCGACGACGCCGACCGGGTGGCCCCAGAGCCGGCCGAAGCCGGTGACGAGCGTGCGCCCGTACTCGGCCTTGAACTCGAGAAGGCGGCTGCCGTCGAGGATGCGGCCGATCACCTCACGGACGTCGTAGGGCGTCCGGGTGTCCTCGGGGACGACACCGTAGATGCCTTCCGGGTCGAGCGCCGGCTCCTCCGGCTCGGCGCGCGGCCACGGCGGCGGCGGTCGCCCCCCGAGGGTGGAGACGATCGCCCGAAGCCGCTCGAGCGCCTCGGCGTCGGAGTCGACGAGGTGGTCGACGACGCCCGAGACCCGGGCGTGGACCTCGCCGCCGCCGAGGTCCTCGGCGCTCACCTCCTCCCCCGTCGCCGCCCGCACGAGAGGCGGCCCGCCGAGGAAGATCGTCCCCTGGCCGCGGACGATGACGACCTCGTCGCTCATCGCCGGGACGTAGGCGCCGCCAGCGGTCGAGGAGCCGAGGACGGCGGCGAGCTGGGGGATGCCGAGAGCCGACATCCGCGCCTGGTTGTAGAAGATGCGGCCGAAGTGGTCCCGGTCGGGGAAGACCTCGTCCTGCAGCGGGAGGTAGGCACCGCCGGAGTCGACGAGGTAGATGCAGCAGAGCCGGTTCTCGAGCGCCACCTCCTGGGCACGCAGGTGCTTCTTCACCGTGAGCGGGAAGTAGGTGCCGCCCTTCACGGTGGCGTCGTTGGCGACGATGACGCACTCCCGTCCCTTCACCCGGCCGATGCCGGTGACGAGCCCGGCAGCAGGGGCCCCGTCGCCGTAGAGGCCTCCGGCGGCGAGCGGCGAGAGCTCGAGGAACGGCGAGCCGGGATCGACGAGGAGGTCGATGCGCCCGCGCGCGGCAAGCTTGCCGCGCTCGCCGTGGCGGGCGCGCGAGGCCTCGGGACCGCCGAGAGCCGCCTCGGCCAGCCGGCGCCGGAGGTCGGCCACGAGAACGCGGTTGGCGGCGGCCTGGGTCCGGTAGCGCTCCGAGCGGGGATCGAGCGAGGAGACGATGCGGGGCGCCTCGCCGAAGCCCGCCGGCTCGCCGGCGTTGGCCCCCACCGCGGTCGGGCTCACCAAATTCCCCTCACCGGCGCGGAATCGTAGCGACGGGCGGCTCGGGCGGCTCGAGCCCGGCGCGACGGCCCGAGCCCGGGCCCCTCAGTGCGGCGAGTGGCCGCCGAGCAGCTCGATGGCATGGGGCAGCACGTCGATCACCGCCTCGAGGGACTCGACGGCGCCGGCCGGCGATCCGGGGAGGTTGACGACGAGCGCCGATCCGAGGGTGCCGGCGACCCCCCGCGAGAGCCTCCCGAGCGGGCTGGCGGCGCGACCGGCCTCAGCCAGGCCCGGCGCCTCCCTCTCGATCACCGACCTCGTGGCTTCGGGCGTCAGGTCGGTCGGCGAGAAGCCCGTCCCGCCCGTCGTCAGCACGAGGCCGTGGAAGCCGGCCGCAGCCTCGGTGATCGCCGCGGCGACCTGCCCGATCCCGTCGGGCACGACCACCCGGCCGGCGATCCCGTACCCGGCCGCCTCGAGGCGCGCGGCGAGGGCCGAGCCCGATCCGTCCTCGCGCCTTGCCTCGTGCACGGACTGCGAGACGGTGATGATCTTCGCCGCTAGCGCCATCCCGACGATCGTACGCCCGAGGCCGTCGAGCCGGAGCTCTGCCCCCGCTCGCTACGATCGGCGCGTGGGCGAGCCCGGCCTCGTGCCGATCGAGCAGGTCCGATCCTTCGTGCTGGAGTCGCTCGAGCCGCTCGCGCCGGTCGAGCTCCCGCTCGCCGAGGCGCTCGGCTGCGTGCTCGCCGGGCCGCTCGTCGCCGGCGAGAGCATCCCCCCGTTCGACTGCTCGGCGATGGACGGCTTCGCCGTACGCGCCGCCGATGTCGCCACGGTGCCCGTCGAGCTGCGCGTCGTCGCGGCGACGATGGCCGGCCAGGAGCCGGCGGGACCGATCGCCGCCGGCGAGGCGGTGCGGGTGATGACAGGGGCGCCGGTGCCGCCCGGTGCCGACGCCGTCGTCATGATCGAGCGCACGACCGACCCCGGCGGGGGTCGGGTGCGCATCGAGGCGGTCGCCAAGCCCGGCCAGTTCGTCCGCCCGGCGGGCGACGACGCCCGCCCCGGCGACGAAGTGCTGCCGGGTGGCGACCCGCTCGGACCCGCCGGGCTCGGCATCGCCGCCAGCCTCGGGGCTTTGAAGCTCCTCGTCCATCCCCGGCCCGTCGTCGGTGTGATCTCGACCGGCGACGAGCTGGCGAGCGGCCCGGCGCCGCTTCGAGCCGGGGCGATCAGGGACTCGAACGGCGTCACCCTCGCCGCAGCGCTTCGCCAGTCGGGCTTCGGAGCGGTCGACCTCGGCACGGTCGGCGACGACGAGGACGAGGCGGTGGGCGCGATCGAGGCCGCCGTCAAGCGGTGCGACGCCGTGGTGACGAGCGGCGGCGTGAGCGTCGGCGACCGTGACGTCGTGAAGTCGGCGCTCGCACGCCTCGGCGGCACGTCGGCACGCTGGTTCCAGATCGCCGTCCAGCCCGCCAAGCCCTTCGCTTTCGCATCGCTCGCCGGCGGCCGGCCGGCGTTCGGCTTGCCGGGCAACCCCGTCTCGGCGCTCGTCAGCTTCGAGCTGTTCGTGCGGCCGGCCTTGCGCCGCCTTGCCGGTCACCGCGCGCTCGATCGCCCCCGCGTCACCGCGCTCGCCGGCGAGGCGTTCCGGCGCCGCCCCGACGGCAAGGTACA
>DAHUZG010000197.1 GCA_027306715.1 Acidimicrobiaceae bacterium | reverse complement strand
CCTCGACGAGCCGACCGCCGTGCTCACGCCCCCGGAGACCGAGGCCCTGTTCCGGGTCGTTCGCCGGCTCGTCTCCGAGCACAAGGCTGTCGTCTTCATCAGCCATAAATTGCACGAGGTGAGCCAGATTGCCGACCGCGTCGTAGTGCTCCGGCGCGGCGAGGTCGTCGGCGAGCGGGCGCCGGACACGCCGGCCGCCGAGCTGGCGTCGCTCATGATTGGCGCTGCGCTCGAGATGCCCCGCCGGGCGCCTCGCGCTGGGGGGACTGCTCCGGGCGGCGCGAGGGGGCCCGGAGCCGATGCTGCCGGCATGCCGTCGGCAGCCGGAAGCACGGCCGCGGCCGACATGGCGAGCGGCGAGTTGGCAGTGACCAGCGAGGCGAGGGGAGCGGCGGGAGGCAGGAGCGGTCCTGTGGGCCGAGCCAGCGCCTGCCCTGTCCCGACGCCGTCGCTTGTGCTGCGAGCGGTCGAGGCGGCCGGATCGCCCGGGCTCCGCGGACTCGACCTGCTACTGCGCGCCGGCGAGATTGTCGGCTTGGCGGGCGTCGACGGCAACGGGCAGACCGAGCTCGAGCAGGTGATCGCCGGCGTTCGAGCGATCAGCGCCGGGACTCTGGAAATCGAGGGGACCGTCCACAACCGCCTCGACCCGAGGCATGCCCGCCGGCTCGGGATTGTCCGCATCCCGAGCGACCGTCACCGCGAGGGACTTGTCGAGGGCGCCTCCATCTGGGAGAACCTGGCACTTTTCGACCTGCCGCAATTCCTGCGTCGAGGCGTCCTCGATGTCACCGCCGCCCGCCGGCGCGCCGAGCGACTCGTGTCGGAATTCGACGTCCGCTGCTCGAGCGTCGACCAGCCGGCCGGCGAGCTCTCTGGTGGGAACCAGCAGAAGCTTGTCATCACGAGGGAGCTGTCGGCAGGGCCGAGAGTGGTCGTCGCCGCCCAGCCGACGCGAGGTCTCGACGTCGGCGCCGCCGCGACCGTGCACCGGACGCTTGTCGAGCTGCGCGAGGCCGGCGCCGCCGTGCTGCTCATCTCCGCTGATCTCGACGAGGTGTGCCGGCTCGCCGACCGCGTGGCGGTCCTCTTCAACGGCCGGGTGATCGGTGAGGGAGCGCCCGACGAGCGAGATCGGATCGGCCAGCTGATGGCCGGCGTCGCGGCATGAGCTACCCGGTTCCCGATCCGGGAGCGGGCACCGCGGTCCCGGCACCTCCCACATCGCCGGAGGCGATCTCGTCGCGCGAGCCGTCGCGCCAGCTCGCCCGCCTCGCGCTGGGCTTTCGCGGCAAGGACCAGCTCGTCCTCGCGGTCGCGGCGGTGGTGTTCGCTCTCGTGCTCGGCGCCTTGGCCCTCGGCGCCAGCCAGGTCGACCCGGTGAGCGCCTACGCGGCGCTGCTGCAGGGCGCCGCGGGCAGCGTGCAGAGCCTCACCACGACGGCGATGCAGTGCACGCCGCTGCTACTCGCCTCGCTCGCGGTGAGCTTGTCGTTCCGCGGCGGCGTGTTCAACATCGGCGCCGGCGGCCAGCTCGGTGTCGGCGCCCTCGCTGCGGCGCTGATCGGCGGCTACCTCCATCTCGGCAGTGGCGTCGAGCTGGTCGTCATGGCACTCGGGGCGATGGTCGCCGGCGGCATCTGGGCGGCGATCGCCGGCGTGCTCAAGGCGTGGACCGGCGCCAGCGAGGTGATCACGACGCTGATGCTCAACTACCT
>DAHUZG010000190.1 GCA_027306715.1 Acidimicrobiaceae bacterium | reverse complement strand
TCCCCTCGGGCGTCTTGAGCGAGAGGCCACCGGAGTCGAAGGTGATCCCCTTGCCGACCAGCGCCAGCGTGCGCCGACCGCCGGGCGGCGGGTCGACCTCGGGCTCGTAGTCGAGCCGGGCGAGCAGCGCCGGCTCGCTCGAGCCGCGCGCCACCCCGAGCAGGCCGCCGAGGCCCTCCTCGGCGGCCGCCCGGGCGTCGGTGACCGTCACGGTGAAGCCCTCGCGGCGGCCCAGCTCGGTGGCCAGTGCGGCGATCGCCGAGGGCGTGCAGTCCGCCGCCGGGGTGTTGACGAGGTCGCGTGCCAGCCGGACCGCTGCCGCCGCGACGAGCCCCCGCTCGACGCCGCGGCCGGCTGCCCCGCTCTCCTCGCTGACGACGACGAGCCGCTCGAGGACAGCACCGGCGCTGCTGCGGCTTCGCGCGTCGCGCGGCGGCGGGCTGCCGGCCGCGAATGGCCGCGGCGGAGATCCGCTGCCTGACGGCGCCCGGGCGTGGTCGTAGCCGTCGTAGCGGTAGGCGGCGAGGAGGAATCCCTCGACGAATGCCTGGACGAGCTCGGCCGTGGTCGCCGCGCTCTCGGTGCGGCCGCTCGACAGACCACGCAGGTCGGCGACGGCGACCCGGGCGCGTCCGAGCTGGCGCGCCGCTGCGGCGCCGGCACGGCGGAGGTCCTCGCGCCCGGGCTGCTCGGCGGCTCCGACCCCGACGAGCAGCTCGGCCTCGCCTCCCGGGGCGAGCACGAGCAGCGAGGAGCCGGGCGAGGCGTCGAAGCCGCGCGCAGCAAGGAGCTCGCGGTCGAGGCGCCGGCCATCGGCGAAGATCCTCGCCGGCGCCGCCTCGACGGCGCCGCGCTCCCCGGTCTCTCCCCGCCGAAGCTGCTCGACAGCCACCTCGCCCGACGCTCCGACCGGCACGACGACGAGGTCGGCACCGGCGTCGACCTCGCTCTCGGCGAGGACGGCGACCGCCCCCTCGCCCTCGCCGAGCCAGCGCTCGAGGGCCCGGCCGACCGGCCCGGCCGACCACGACGCACGGCCGTCGAGGCCAGATGCGTCGTCGTCGAGGCCATCTGCTCCGACGATCACGGAACCTCCTCGATCTTCTCGGCTCCGCCTCGCCGGCGAGACCTACCGCCGGCGACGAGACGGGTCGTCTCATGACGGCGGGCGAGCGCCCAGCACAGGTCGGAGAGTCGGTTGAGATACGCCATCGCCGCGGACCCGTCGAGCTGCTGGGCGGCGGCGAGCCGCTCCGCTCGGCGCACCACCGTGCGGGCGAAGTCGAGGGTGGCAGCCAGCCGGCTTCCACCCGGCAGGACGAACGCCCGCTCGAGCTCGAGACCCTCGAGCGAGCGGTCGATCTCCCGCTCGAGCTCGACCACCATCTCGGCGGTCACCGCCGTCTGGCCCGGAACGAGCTGCGCGCGGTCAGCAGTTGCGGTCGACAGCTCCGCCATCAGCACCCACAGCGTGCGCTCGAGCCGCACCAGGAGCTCATCGAGCTCGCTCGCCGGCTCGCACTCGGCGCGCGCCAGCCCGAGGGCGGCCTGAGCCTCGTCGACGGCTCCGGTCAGCTCCACGAGGGCGTCGTCCTTTCGCACGCGACCGCCGGAGCGCAGCTCGGTGGTGCCATCGTCACCGTGGCGGGTGTAGATCCTCACTGCGGATCGCTAGCAGCGCCCGGCGAGCAAGGGAACGAGCATCTCGGCCGAGGTCACCGAGCCGTGGCGGGCGAGGAGGCGAAGCTCGCCGGTGTCGGCGGGGTCGGAGAACGCCACCGGCTGGCGGGCGACGAGAGCGACGTCGCCGAGGAGCGCTGCCACCGCCGGCGTGAGCTGCCCGCCGAACCAGCTCTCGGTAATGAGCTGCCGCCTGGTGCGGACCCAGGCGACGTCGTCGAAGCGGTCGAGGCAAGCAGCGGCGAGCGCCTGCGCCCGCCCGGGCCAGGCGTGCAGCCAGCGAAACCGTCCCTCGCCGGAGAAGCCCTCGACGTCGGCGAGCAGCTCGGGCGGCAGCTCGATGGCGGGCTCGGGCACCTCGACCTGGCCGTGATCGGCGGTGACGACCAGTGCGGCACCGGCGGGCAGCCGTGCCAGCAGGTCGGCGACGATCCGGTCGGCAAAGGACAGCTCGGCGCGATAGTGCTCGCCGAGGCCGTGCTCGTGGGCGACCTTGTCCACCCCGTCGTAGTAGGCGTAGACGAACCGCTCGCCGGCGCCCAGCAGGGCGGATACCTCGACCCCGATCGAGGAGGGCAGGCGCCAGCCCACGAGCCTCGACCCCGCGAGGTGTGCCTCGGAGAAGCCGCTCCGGGCGAATTCCGCTCGCGAGACGACCGGCACCTCGCGCCCGGCGAAGGGGAGTCGGTGCTGCAGCGACGAGGGCGGGATGGACTGTCGGGCGTCGCCGGAGGCCACGGTCCAGCGGAGCACGTTGAGAACCGACCCGGCGACGTGCATCCGGTAGCCGACGATGCCGTGGGCGGCCGGGGGCGAGCCCGTGGTGATCGAGGTGAGGGCGGTCGCCGTCGTCGTCGGGACGACCGAGGTGATGGCGCGGCCGTGCATCGCCGACAGCGCCGGCGCGACGTCGCGGTTGGCCGTCAGCTGCTCGAACCCGAGCCCGTCGAGGACGAGAAGGACCACCTGGTCGGCACCTCGCACCGGCTCGGGCAGCCAGCTCGCCGGCTCCTCGCCGTCGAGCGAGGCGAGGAGAGCAGGCACGAGCGAGCTCAGGCAGGCACCGCCGTAGTCAGGAAGGACCGGCGCGCCGGCGTCCTTCGGGGCGGGCGGCGGCGTGGCGAACAGCGGCACCTGCTCCGGCGCCTCAGAGGCGGCGCGCCGGTCACTGCTTCGAGCCTGCACAGCCGAGCAGCATACGGTCGCGCCCGCTCGGCGCCCTACCATGTCAGGGTGCGTGTCTCGACGAGGGGCGACTACGCCAGCAGAGCCCTGCTCTCGCTGGCGCTGCATGGCGATGACGCCGCCCCCACCTCGGTACGCGACATCGCCGAGCGCACCGGCCTCCGCCAGCCGTACCTCGAGCAGATCCTGCTCGCGCTCAAAGGAGCTGGTCTCGTCCGCTCCAAGCGCGGCGTCGGCGGGGGGTACGTTCTCGCCCGCCCCCCGGGCGCGATCACTCTCGGCGAGGTCGTCAGCGCCGTCGACGGCCCGATCGCCGTCGGGCACTTCGGGCCGCCGCACGAGAACGGGGCCTGCGACCACGAGGGGCAGTGCGTCCTGCTCGGGGTGTGGGCCGAGGCCGGCGAGGTGATGCGCCACCATCTCGACTCCTTCACCCTCGCAGACATGGTCGCCCGGGCGACGGGTTCCTCAGACCCTGCGGCGGCTCTGCCCGCCCGTGGCGCCGGCCAGCCTGCCGGCAGCGGTGCCGCCGGCAAGGGCTCCGGCGGTGATGCCGGTGTCACCACCTCTGGCGACGCGCTCTTCCCGCTACGGCAGTCGCTCGGCGAGCCGGGGCGCGCCGAGGTCGGCACGCTCGAGGTGATCAGCAGTTCCAGCTGAGCGCGACCGGGACCTCCCGCTCCCAGCCGAGCGCGCACAGCCGGCCGGCGTCGAGGTGAAGAAGGCGCCCGCAGGCGGGGTCGAGGTCGATCCAGCAGGCAGCGAGGGTGCGCAGCAGGTGGCCGTGTGAGAACAGGACCACCTGAGCCGACTCGAGCTCCTCGTCCTCGCGTAGAGCACGGATGAGGCGCTCGACGCGCCTCCCCACCGCGGGGGCGTCCTCCCCGCCCGGGCAGCCGTCACGGAACAGCTCCCAGCCGGGGCGCTCGGCACGGATCGAAGCCGTCGTACGCCCCTCGTAGGCGCCGTAGTCCCACTCCATCAGCTCGTCGACGAGGCGCATCGAGGAGCCGAGTCCCGCCAGCACGCAGGTCTCAGCGGCGCGGGCGAGCGGGCTCGACCACACCGCCGCGAAGCGCTCACCGCTCAGGCGCTCGCCGATCGCCAACGCTTCGATCGTCCCGCCGGCGTCGAGCGAGAGATCGGTTCTCCCGGTGTGGCGGCCGCTGCGGCTCCAGGCGGTCGAGGCGTGCCGGACGAGGACGACGCGCTCGGGCCCGCGACGCTCGGGTCGGCGACCCTCGGGACGTTCGGTCGCGCCCTCCATGCAGCGGCGAAGCTACCCGAGAGCCACCGCCGGCGACGCGGCGCTGCCGGCGGCGGCTCAGCGGAGCGTCGCTACGTGCCGTAGTGCTTCTCCGAGCGGGCTCTCCGCCCGCCACCGGGGATCCGGCGATATCTGTGGAAACGAGCCTGAGCTGGGAGAACGGCATGACGCACGAGCCCGTTCAGACGCGGTCGGAAATCTGGAGCGGTCGCCGTCGTCCACGGGAATGGCGGGGTCCGAACTCGTGTTGCAACAAGAGGAATCGGGTATTGAGCGGCAAGGGTCGCCGATGACCAGTCTTGCCGGCCACGTTGAAGGAGACGAGCACATCCCCACCACGACCTACCTTGACGAGTCTGTTGACCGCTCGGCGAACGGCCCCGACCTGATGAGGCTGTTCCTCGACGACGTCGGGCGTCACCCGCTGCTGAGCGCCGACGAGCAGATCGCGCTGGCCCAGCGGGTGGAGCAGGGGGACGCGGAAGCTCGTTCCGAGATGATCGCTGCAAACCTCCGCCTCGTCGTGCACTGGGCGCGCCGCTACCAGGGTCGCGGCGTCGACCTCGTCGATCTCGTTCAGGAGGGGACGTTCGGGCTGATGCGCGCGGTCGAGAAGTTCGACTGGCGCCGCGGCTTCAAGTTCTCGACCTACGCCACGTGGTGGATCCGCCAGTCGTTGCAGCGGGCGGTGCAGTCCAAGGGCCGCGCCATCCGGCTGCCCGAGGACGCCGTCGCCGCCGAGGCGGCGGCCGAGCGCGAGGGTGACGAGCTCGCTGCCCGCCTGCCCCGCGTGGTCGCCAGCCTCGACCAGCCGCTCGGAAGCGACGCCACTGCCACCCTCGGTGACGTCCTCGGCTCCGACGAGACGCCGCTCGACGAGGACATCGCCGCAGCGCTCTCGATCGCTCGCCTCGATGATGCCATCGGTCGCCTGCCGGAGATGGAGCAGGAGGTGGTGAAGCTGCGCTTCGGTCTCGCCGGCCAGCCGCCGGCGTCGCTCGAGACGACGGCGCGGGCGCTCGGCATCGGCGTGCGGCGCGTCCGCAGCATCGAGGCCGCGGCTCTGCGCTTCCTGGCCGCCCAGCCCGAGGTGACAGCACTGCACCCCGCCGCCTGAGCGAGGCTCGTCCGGGAGCCGTTCTCGGCCGCAACCGCGGGGCTCAGCACCAGGGGCTCAGCACCAGGGGCTCAGTCGGTAGCAGGGGCTCAGTCAGTAGCAGCGGCTCAGCAGCAGCGAGCCAGCATCTCGACCAGCTCAGGCGGCAGGAGGGAGCTCGCCGTGAGGCGGGACCCGGTTCGCGGGTGGGTCAGCTGCAGGCTCTCGGCATGCAGGAACGGCCGCGCCAGCCCGAGGCGCGAGCGGCCTCCGCCATACCGGCCGTCTCCGGCGACAGGATGGCCGATCGCCGAGAGATGGACCCGGATCTGGTGCGTGCGCCCGGTGTCGAGCCGCACGTCGAGCTCGGTCAGAGGAAGCGGCTCCTCGTAGCGGGCCAGCACCCGGTAGCGCGTCCGCGCCTCCCGGCCGTCACGGGTCACCGCCATCCGTGTGCGGTCCCGTCGTGAGCGGCCGATCGGCGCCTCGACGGCGCCGCTGCCGGCGCCGAGGCGACCGAGGACGAGCGCGCGGTAGCTGCGCCCCATCGTGCGGTCCGCCAGCTGACCGGTGAGCGAGTCATAGGCGAGTGCAGTGCGGGCCACGGCGAGCAGCCCCGAGGTGTCCTTGTCGAGTCGGTGGACGATTCCCGGCCGTCCCTGGTCGCCGATTCCCTCGGTGTTTGCCAGCTCGGGAAATTCTGCGAGGAGCTGGGAGACAAGGGTCGCCCCGTGGTGTCCCGCCCCCGGATGGACGACGACACCTGCAGGCTTGTCGACGATGACGAGGTCCTCGTCGACGTGGACGAGGCGGAGTGGCTCGAGCGCCTCCTCGACCCTGGGCGGGGTGGGCTCGGGCCTGACGGCGCCGGCATCGATCTCGATGCGCTCACCAAGGGCCACCCGCCGGCTGGCGGCCCGCGCCGGTTGGCCGCCGACGAGAACCCCGCCTGCGATGACAAGGCGCCCCGCCTCGGCACGCGAGCAGGGAACGAGCATCGCGACGATCCGGTCGACGCGCTCGCCGGCGAGCGCCGTCGGGACCTCGATGCCGCGATCGTCGGGGACCGTCACAACCGGCTCAACCGGCATGGCGCTCACCCGGCGCCGGCGCCGCTCCCCCGGCTCGCTCCGGCTGGCCGTGGCGCGTCCGAGCACCGGACCGCCAGATGCTCACCGAGAGGATGGCGGCCCCGATCACGACGGCCGCGTCTGCAAGGTTGAAGGTCGGCCAGAAGCCCGAATAGACAAAGTCAACAACCTGCCCATGGGCCCGCAGCAGGCGGTCCGCGAGGTTGCCCAGCGCGCCGCCGAGCACCATGCCGACGGCGACGGCGGCCGGCCGGGTCGCCACCGTGCGGGCGAACCGGGTGAGGACCGCGAGCAGGGCGAGCACGACGAGCACGATCGGCAGCGTCAGCCCGCTGAAAAGGGAGAAGGCGATGCCGGAGTTGAAGGCAAGCTCGAGGCGGAAAGGGCCGATCAGCTGCACCGGACCGTTCGCCAGCCGGTCCACGGCGATCGCCTTGGTCACCTGGTCGAGCGCCAGCACGGACGTCGCCGCCGAGGCGACGAGCACGACGCGCTGCCGGCGCCGCAGCGATCGCCGCCCGCCCGGCGCGACGTTCAACGCCGGGACAGCCCCCCGCTCTTGCAGGCGACGCAGAGCCGGGCGTAGGGCAGGGCCTCAAGACGCGCCTTCACGATCGGCTGGCCGCAGCCTTCGCAGACGCCGTAGCGACCATGGTCGATCTTAGCGATCGCCTGGTCGATCTCCTCGACGGCGGCGAGAGCCTGCGCCGAGAGCGCGAGGTCGCGCTCTCGGTCGACGGTCACCGTGCCTCCCTCGCCCGATTCCTCGTCGAACTGGACGTCGCCGGGCTCCATCTCGGCGACCAGCGACTCGGCCTCGGCGCGCAGCAGCGTCGCCTGCTCGAGATAGGTCTCCCGCTCGGCGAGCAGGGCCCGGCGCTGCTCGACGAGGAACTCAGGGTCGTCCTGATACCCGCGCGACGTCGCAGCTGCTGCCGGCGCCGGCTTGGCCGTCGGCGCCCCCGCGGGCCCCGGCTCGCCACGCGCAGGCGAGTGCGACGTTGCCGTTCCAGCTTCGGTGAGGACGCTCGCCGAACCGCCGGCATGATCTCCCTTCTCGCCGTTCGGAGCGGCCGCCGCCCGCGCTCCAGCGTGTGCGATCGCGCCGTCGCGCTCGCCGGCTGTCGTGGTGCTGTTCTCGGTGACGGCGTGCTCCTTCGTACGGGCGCCAGATGCGCTGGCGGTCGGCGTCGCAACGACTCCCGGCTCCGTGCCGGCGTGGCCTGCTGGATTGGTCCCGGCGCGCTCGTCGGTCGACGTGTGCAAGACCGGCGACGCCTGCCCGGGTGGGAGCTTTGTGCCTGCCGGCACGACGGGGGCCTGGTCGGCCGCTCCGTGCTTGGCGGGTGCGTGCTCGGCGGCGGCGTGACCAGCGGACGCCTTCTTGACCGGTGGCGCCTTCGACGGCACCGGTGTGGACGACGCCTCCCTTCGCGTCCCCTCTTTGGCGGGGTCCCGGGTAGCCGGCATCTGGTTCGCCTGGGCCTGCTTGCCCGGCGCCTTGGTGACGGCCTCGTTGGCCGCCGCCTTGGCCGGCCCCGCCTTGGCCGGCCCCGGCTTGGCCGGCCCCACCTTGGCCGGCCCCACCTTGGCCGGCCCCACCTTGGCCGGCCCCGCCTTGGCCGAGCCGGCTTGAGCCGGGCTTGCTTGGGCCGGCGCCGGTTTGGCCGCTCCAAGCTTCGCGGGCCGAGCCTTGGTGGCCGATCTCGCGGGCCCCTCGGGGGCGACCGGGCTGGCCCCGGCGGCCTTGCCGGCGGCGGCAACCTTTCCTGGGCGCGCCGGGGACACCTTTGCCGGCAGCCTCGTGCCGGCGCTCGGCGCTGTTCCGGTTGGGGCGGCCTTGGTGACCGCCTGAGCCGACTTCGATCGCTCGTTGCTCACGGCCTGGTCCGATCCCTTCCTGCTCGTCGGGGGGTGGCAGGAGCTCCCACCGGCCTGCGGCCGGGCCCGACGCCGGCCGGACCGGCAGGACGTCGCGAGCGCCAGGTTCCGGCGCCGGCCTCGGCAAGCAAGAGCCCGCGAGGATACCGGATTCCTACCGGCACCTTGTCGGCTCCCGCAGGCGGCGGGCCGTGGACGGCGAGGCCGTCACCTCCCCCGCGAGCGCGGCTCGCGGCGACGCCCGAGGGGACCTGCGGCGGCATCGGCCACCGCCTCGTCGAGGCGTCTTCCCGCCTCCAGCACCTCGACGTCGCGGACGCGGAAGCGCTTGGCGCGGCTGCGCTCTCCGCTCGCCAGCTCGACCATTCCCACCTTGACATCGAGAAGCTCGGCGACGAGCTCGGCAGCTGCCGCGTTGGCTCGCCCGCCGACCGGCGGCGCTGCGACCCGGATGTGCAACGAGTCGCCGTACCGCCCGACGACTGTCGCCCGGCCGGCGGCAGGCTGGACGTGGACACGCAGCACGATGTCGGCCCGTTCGCCAGCTTTACGATCGGCGGCGCGGCCGCCCGGCGCGGCCGGCTCCCCGCCCGCGGCGTCACGCCTCGCGGTGGCCTCCTCGACCTCGAACAGCGGCTCGGGCATGGAGTCCTACTGTAGGGCCATGGAAGCGCCGAGCACCCGACGCCAGTATCCCGAGGTCCGGGACAAACCCGAGTACCCGGCGATCGAGCGCGCCATCCTCGCCTTCTGGCAGGCCGACAAGACCTTCGAGGCCTCCGTCGAGCAGAGGGCCGGCGCACCCGAGCTCGTCTTCTACGACGGGCCGCCTTTCGCCAACGGGCTGCCGCACTACGGGCATCTCCTGACCGGTTTCGTCAAGGACGCCATCCCCCGCTACCAGACGATGCGCGGGCGACGTGTCGAGCGCCGCTTCGGCTGGGACTGCCACGGGCTCCCCGCGGAGATCGAGGCCGAGCGCGCGCTCGGAGTGTCCGGGCGTGGCCCGATCACCGAGTTCGGCATCGAGCGCTTCAACGACTACTGCCGCACGGCGGTGCTGCGCTACACCGGCGCCTGGCGTGACTACGTCACCCGACAGGGTCGCTGGGTCGACTTCGACAACGGCTACAAGACGATGGACCTCTCCTACATGGAGAGCGTTCTGTGGGCCTTCCGTCAGCTCTACGAGCGGGGCCTGATCTACGAGGACTACCGGGTGCTCCCCTACTGCTGGGAGTGCGAGACGCCGCTCTCGAATGCCGAGACGCGCCAGGACGACGCCTACCGCAGCCGCATCGATCCCGCGGTGACGGTGAGCTTCGAGCTACTTCCCGCCGAACGCGCCGCCGGCGACAGGCTTACCGGTGACGAGGCGCCGGCCGCGACGGGAGCGTCGGCGTTGCTCGAAGGAGAGATCCAGCTTCTCGCCTGGACGACGACGCCGGGGACGCTTCCTTCCAACCTCGCTCTCGCCGTTGGTCCGGAGCTCGAGTACAGCGTGCTCGACAAGGGTGGTCGCCGCGTTGTTCTCGGTGCCGACCGCCTCGAGCACTATGCGGCCGAGCTCGCCGGCGCCGAACTGCTCGGCACCGTCCGCGGCGCCGAGCTGGTCGGGCGCCGCTACCGGCCGCTGTTCCCCTATTTCGCAGGGACAAACCCCGGCTTCGTCGTGCTCGGAGCGGACTTCGTAGAGACCGGGGAGGGAACCGGCATCGTGCACATGGCGCCGGGCTTCGGCGAGGACGACCAGCGCGCCTGTGACGCGGCAGCGATCGAGGTCATCGTCGCCGTCGACGAGCGCGGCCGCTTTGACGCCCGCGTCACCGATTTCGCCGGCATGCAGGTCTTCGAGGCGAACCCGCGCATCATCGAGCGGCTCCGTGAAAACGGCGCGCTCGTGCGCGAGGAGGAGTACGAGCACAGCTACCCGCATTGCTGGCGCACCGACACGCCCCTCATCTACCGGGCGATGACCTCCTTCTTCGTCAAGGTCACGGCCTTTCGCGACGAGATGGTCGAGCTGAACCGGAGCCAGGTGCGGTTCGTGCCCGCGCACGTCGGCGACGGGGCCTTCGGCAAGTGGCTCGAGGGTGCCCGTGACTGGTCGATCTCGCGGAACCGCTTCTGGGGGACGCCGATCCCCGTCTGGCGCAGCGACGACCCGGCTCACCCTCGCACCGACGTCTACGGCAGTCTCGACGAGCTCGAGCGGGATTTCGGTGTGCGACCGGTGAACCTGCACCGGCCCGCGATCGACGAGCTCGTCCGGCCGAACCCTGACGACCCCACCGGGCGCTCGACGATGCGCAGGGTGACCGACGTGCTCGACTGCTGGTTCGACTCCGGTTCGATGCCCTACGCCCAGCTTCACTACCCCTTCGAGGGAGCTGATCGGTTCGAGGCCCATTTCCCGGCCGGTTTCATCTGCGAGTACA
The DNA here is from genome assembly GCA_027306715.1 of Acidimicrobiaceae bacterium. GTDB lineage: Bacteria > Actinomycetota > Acidimicrobiia > Acidimicrobiales > Bog-793 > DAHUZG01. The sequence continues at coordinate 2,223 of DAHUZG010000190.1, read as the reverse complement.
TCGGGCAGACCCGCGCCTGGTTCTACAATCTGCACGTGCTTGCCACAGCCTTGTTCCACCGCCCGGCGTTCGCCAATTGCATCGCCCACGGCATCGTCCTCGGCGCCGACGGGCGCAAGATGTCGAAGCGGCTGAAGAACTTCCCCGACCCCGAGGAGATCTTCGACACCATCGGCGCCGACGCCCTGCGCTTCTACTTCTTCGCCTCTGGCGTGCTGCGCGGCCACGACATCATCGCCGAGCGCGAGGCCATGGCCGAGCCGGTTCGCCGGGTGATGAACCCGATCTGGAACAGCTGGTACTTCCTCTCGCTCTACGGCCGCAGCGACGGCTTCGCCGGAACGTGGCGCGCCGACGCCGGCGGCCTGCTCGACCGCTACGTCCTTGCCAAGGCGCGCCAGCTCGTCGAGCAGGTGACCGCCTCGCTCGACAGCTACGACCTGCCAGAGGCCGCCGGCGCCCTCGAGGGCTTCCTCGACGCGCTGACGAACTGGTACGTCCGACGCAGCCGGGAGCGCTTCTGGCGACCTGCCGGATCGAGCGAGAGCGGCGACTCCGATAAGCAGGACGCGTACGACACTTTGCACACGGTGATCGAGGTGCTCTGCCGTGTGGCGGCGCCTTTGCTGCCCTTCCTCAGCGAGGAGGTGTGGCGTGGACTCACCGGCGAGCGCAGCGTCCATCTCTGCGACTGGCCCGACGCGGCGTCGCTGCCCGCCGACCCGGAGCTCGTGGCGGCGATGGACCTCGCGCGCGACGTCGTCTCGGCGGGGCACTCGGTGCGCAAGGCGAATCGCCTTCGGGCGCGGCTGCCACTTCGCCGCCTGACGGTGGCGATGCCAGACGCCGGCCGCCTCGACCCGTATCGCCAGCTGCTCGCCGAGGAGCTCAACGTGAAAGAGGTCGAGCTCCTCGAGGAGCTCGACCGGCTGGCGACGACGACCCTCAGTGTCGTACCTGCCGCCCTCGGGCCGCGCCTCGGCGCGCGCACCCAGGAGGTCATCCGCGCCGTCCGCGCCGGCCAATGGACGAGCGGCCCCGACGGCATCGTCGCCGGCGGGGTCCGCCTCGCCGAGGGCGAGTTCGAGCTCCGCCTCGTCGCCCGCGACGAGGCCTCGACCCGGGTGCTTCCGGGCCGTGCGGCCGCCGTCCGCCTCGAGCTCGACGTCGACGAGGAGCTCGAGGCGGAAGGGCTGACACGAGACCTCGTGCGCGTCGTGCAGCGGGCCCGCCGCGACGCCGGCTTGCAGGTCGCTGATCGGATCGAGCTCGTCGTCGAGCTCAGCGCCAAGCTCTCGACGCGCCTCGAGGCCGGGGAGGACGACACGGCTTCCGAGCGCCGCTGGCTCGCCGAGCTCCAGGCGCAGACACTCGCCTCCTCGCTCGCTGTGGTCGAGCCGGGCGAGGCGTCCGCCGCCACGCTTGGCGCTGCTGCTGGCTGGCTCGTCAAGCTCGAACGAATCGGCGACGAAGCGGTCGTGGTGCGGCTGCGTCGCTCCGGCAACCAGGCTCCAGCCGGCTGATCAAGCCGTCCAGCCCTCGTCCCTCTCGAGGCGGTAGGCCTGCGTCGGCGGCGGCTCGCTGAGCGGATCGAGGGCGGCGCCACCGCCGGCCGCCCAGCGTGCCCAGAGGGCATCGTCGTCGGGGGGGTCGACGGCTTCGGAGGGGCGCGGCGACGACCCGGCTACGGGCGGCTGCCGGCGCGACGCCTCGGCCCGCGACGCCCGAGGGCGCGGAGCCTCGGCACCTGAGAGCTCGGGCGGGGTGGTCACCGGCCGGCTAGCCGGCCCAGGAGGTGGCTCGTCCCACAGGTGCTGGCGTCCCGGCACCAGCCCGGCGTCCTCGAGCAGCTCCGCCTCGATGTCGCGCTCCGAGCGGGTCGAGCTGCCGTTGGCGGACCGGCCGCTGCGGGCCGAGGGAGCTCCCGCCTCGTGGCGCGGCGCCGGCCGGCCATCGCCATCACCGGCGGTCGTGCGGCTGGCCGGCGAGGACAGAGGCGGGCCGGCCGGCTGCGGGGCTGCAGGCGGGCCGGCCGGCGGGCCGGCAGCCCCGTCGGGCACGTCGTTCGGCGACCCGGAGATCGGCGACCCGGCGGTCGGCGGCGAAGACGGCTCCCGCCCGGAAGCCATCGGCCCCGGTGCCGAGGATGTCAGGCCCGGCGCCCCCGCGGTCGGCGGCCCCGCGGTCGGCGGCCCGGCGGTCGGCTGCCCGGCGGTCGGCGGC
>DAHUZG010000187.1 GCA_027306715.1 Acidimicrobiaceae bacterium | reverse complement strand
CGCGCGAGACGCCGGCCGCGCGATGAGCGGGTCTCGGCTCAGCGGATGGCGCCGGGCTCCCGGCAGCCGGCGCGACTGACGCCGGGGGCCCCGAGCGGCGAGCCTACGCCAACGGCGGCGACGCCCCGTCGGGCAAGGGCGTGCGGAGCACGTGCATGCCCGTCGCCAACAGCTGGTAGTACCCGGCGAGGACGACGAGCTCGACGAGAGCGACCTCGCCGAAGGTGTCGAGGGCGCTTCCAAGGAGCGCCTCGTCGATCTCGTGGCGCTCGACGAGCTCGATCACGAGGGCACGGGCCAGCTGCTCGCGCGGAGAGAGGCTCACCGGCTCGCCCCCCGCCGCCATCGTCGCCAGCTCGTCGTCGGTCAACCCCGCCGCGCGCCCCAGGCGCTCGTGGACGTGCCACTCGTACTGAGAGCCCTGAGCCCGGGCAACCGTGAGCACCGCCAGCTCCCGCAGCCGGTCGTCGAGGCTTGTCTCGAAGCGCAGCGAAGCGCCGACCGCCTGCAGCGCCATCCCGAGCCGGGGGTTGACGAGCATGGCGTTGAACGGGCCGTGCAGGCGCCCGCGGTCGTCGACAACCGGGGCGGCGGTCGCCGTGGTCGCCCGCGGACCGCCCACGATCGCCTCGTAGGTGAGGCGCTGCTCGTCGTCGAGATCGCCGGGCTCGTACCAGTAAAGCGCTCCGTGCTTCATCTGTCCCTCCCCGGTGAGTTGTCCGCTGCGCCGTTCACCCGGGCCAGGGCGACGGCTCCTCCCCCGCCTGCTGCCTCTGGAGCTCCCTGAGGAGCCACTTGCGCAAGGCGACCGACCGCTCGCCGGGCAACGGCGTGAGGATCCTCTCCGATCCGTGGTAGAGCGCCTCGGCGCCGTCGAAGAAGAGGTCGAGGAGCGAGGCAGCCGTGCCGGCCCGGCCGGCGAGCTCGATCTCGAGGTCGACGCCGCCGGGCACGCCGTCGCCGGGCACGCCGCCGCCGGCTTCGAGCGCGGACCGGCGCACCTCGTAGAGCACCCGCAGCCCCGGCGCCTCCGTCTCGGCGGCCGCCCAGAGCCGCCACAGATCGACCGCCGCGGGATTCTCGTCCCCGAGAAGCTGCAGCTCGCGGAAGAAGCCGCCATATTCCTCCCACGCTTGGTTGGTGATCGCCACCGGCGTGGCGAGGAAGCGGTAGGCACGGCGCTCAGCAGGCGGGTGGCCCGAGCCCGCCGCGAGGGCGCCCGGCTCGCCCGACGGGCGGGCGCCGGCCTCAGGTCGCTCGATCCCGAACCAGACGATCTTCCCCGTGCCGTCGGGCACCGCCTCGGACCCCCACGAGCCGGCCAGGGACTCGACGAGGCCGAGGCCGCGACCGGACGTGGCGCCGGCGCTGTACGGGCGCCGCACCGGAAACATCGGGCTGCCGTCGCTCACCTCGACGCGGACACCGACATCGTCGGAGCTGATCCGAGCTGCGAACGGCCCGCGGGCGTAGAGGACGGCATTCGTGACGAGCTCGGACGCCAGCAGCTGGACGATCTCCGAGAGGTCGTCCCCGGCGAGGACATCCCGCAGCCAGCGGCGGCATGCGGCCGGACCGGAGCGATCGGCCGGCAGCTCCATCCTGGCTTCCATGTCAGCAGCGCAGCCTGTCAACGGCCATTGCGCCGAGAGGGTAGCGGAGCCCCTGAGGCGACGGGAAGGTTTGCTGATCTGCCCTCCCGGGTAGCACAGCCGATTTTTCCCCGCCCGCGCGACCCGTTCAGCGGAGTCCCGCTCGGCCCGAGCGGGTAGGGGATGCGCCCGGCTGTGCAAGCGGTCAGACTGGACGGGTGGGATCACCGGACTACGCCGCCGCGCTCGACCTCGTCGCCGACGTCGGCCCCGCCGAGATCGCCGTCCTCCTGCTCGGAGTGGCGGCGCCGCTCGCCGGCCGGGAGATCGGCCTCTACCTGGCCGACTTCCAGGGAGTCGTCCTGCAGCCGCTGCCGCTCGGCCCTGTCCACGCTCACCGCCTCGAGGACGAGGACGTGGCGAGCTCGATGGCCGGGCGCGTCTTCCGCACCGGGGAGCCACTCGTGGCTCAGCGCGACGGAGCGGCGCGGGTATGGGTGCCGCTCGTCGAGCGCGGCGAGCGCACCGGGGTGGTGGTGCTCACCGTCCCCGAGGCCACAGACGCCGTCGTCGCCGACTGCGTGCGCCTCGGAAGGTTCGCCGGCCTGCTCGTTCGCAGCTTCGCCCGCAGCACCGATCTCATGCACCTGCGCCGGCGGCGGCGCTCGATGACCCTGCCCGCCGGCATGCAGTGGGACCTTCTCCCCCCGTTGACGGTGCGGTGCGCGCAGGCGCTGGCATGCGGGCGGCTGGAGCCGGCCTACGAGATCGCCGGCGACGCCTTCGACTACGTGATCAACGAGCGGTACCTGCACGCCGCCGTGCTCGACGGGATGGGCCACGGCGTCGAGTCGACGCTCATGACGACTCTCGCCGTCGGTGCCTACCGCCATGCCCGCCGGAGCGGGGAGCCGCTCGATCAGACCTACACCGGCGTCGACCACGCCGTCACCCAGCACTACCACGGCGAGGCCTTCGTCACGGGGGCATTCGCGCGCGTGGAGCTTGCATCCGGCGTGCTCGAATGGGTCAATGCCGGCCATCCCGCGCCGCTCTTGCTCCGCGACCACCGGGTGATCAAGGAGCTGCGCTGCGAACCGTCCCTGCCGCTCGGCCTCGGCGGGACGTGCCGGGGTGTGGGACGGGAGGCTCTCGAGCCGGGCGACTGCGTGCTCGTCTTCACCGACGGGGTGATCGAGGGTCGCTCCCACGACGGCGCCGAGTTCGGAGTCGAGCGGCTGGTCGACGCCTGGCAGCGTCGCGCAGCCTCAGAGGATCAGCCGGACGAGGTGCTGCGCCGCCTCGTCGACGACGTCACCTCGTTCAGCGCCGGAAAGCTCCGCGACGACGCCTCGCTCGTGCTGTTGAGCTGGAACGGAGCAGCCGGCACCCGGGCCCTCTCGGCCGGGTAGTCCCGAGCCGCGACCCCGGGGCACAGAGGGGATCCCGGTGCGACTCGATGGTCTCAGGCCACCGCGACCCGCCGGCCGGTGATGGCGGCGGGGACGATGCGGACCCAGTGGTCGCCGCGCAGCAGCGTCCCGAGCTCGAGATGACGCTGGCGCTCCGAGGCGGGGTCGAGCGCGTCGGTGATCTCCCGTCCGACGCCTTTGACCACGACGCTCATCGCTGCCGCCTCGCTGCGCTCGTCGACCTCGAAGGCGACCTTGTTCAGCGCCGCGTGGGAGAGCTTGGTGCCGCTCAACGACCGGAAGACGATCCGGTCGCCGTCAAGTCGGTAGTTCACCGGGAACACGTCGGGCTGCCCGTCCTCGAGGGTGACGGCGAGACGGCCGACGTCGTTGCGGGCGAGCAGCTCGAGGCACTCGTCATGGGTCAGCTCCTGAGAGACCGGGATGGCGCCGTTGGTTGTCATTCGTGCTCCTTTCACCGGCTCATGAGCCGGATGCGGCGCGGGGAGGCCGTCGAGGCGAGCGTCGCAGGGCCTCGAGGCCCGGCAGGTCGCCGTTCTCGACGAGCTCGAGCGTCGCCCCACCACCTGTGGAGATGTGGTCCATGGCGCTCTCGAGGCCGAACATCGCGACCGCGGCGACGGAGTCGCCGCCGCCGACGACGGTGAACCCGCGACACGCCGCCACCGCTTCGCAGACTGCACGTGTCCCGCCGCGAAAGCGGTCGTCCTCGAAGACGCCCATCGGACCGTTCCACAGCACCGCCCCCGCGGTGCTGAGCACCTCGGCGATGTTGGCGCGACTGCGCGGGCCGATGTCGCAGGACTCCCAACCGTCGGGGATCGTCCCCTCGAACTCGGCCACCTCGCCGCTCGCCTCGTGGCCGCCGAGGGCGAGGCTCCCACCGGGACCGAGGGCGACGAAATCGACGGGGAGGACCATCTCGATGCCGGACTCGAGCAAAGAGCGGCACTCCGCCACGTGCGCCTCGTCGACGAGCGACTCCCCGATCCGGCGACCCATCGCCCGCAAGAACGTGTAGCTCATCCCCCCGCCGACGACGAGGGTGTCGACGTGCCGTGACAGGGCGCGCAGCACGCCCAGCTTGTCGCCCACCTTGGCGCCCCCGACGATCGCCACGAACGGGTGGGGGGGATCCTCGATCAAGCCGCCGATCACCTCGACCTCGCGAGCGAGCAGCCGGCCCGCTGCCGAAGGCAGGAGAGCCGGAGGCCCGACGATCGAGGCGTGCGCCCGGTGCGAGGCGCCGAAGGCGTCGTTGACGTAGCAGTCGTGCCCGGCCACGAGGCGCCTCGTGAACGCCTCGTCGTTGCCTTCCTCGCCGGGATCGAAGCGCAGGTTCTCCATCAGCTCGACGGCCGGCGCCAGCTGCGCCAGCACCGCGGCGATCGGGGCGACGTCGTAACGCCGGTCGGCAGCGCCCTTCGGCCGGCCGAAGTGCGTTGCTGCCGTGACCCGGGCTCCGCGGGCGAGGAGCCACTCGATCGTCGGCAGCGTCGAACGGATGCGGAAGTCGTCCGCGACCACGCGGGTGCCGTCGGGCGCCGTGGCGACAGGGACGTTGAAGTCGGCTCGCAGCAGCACGCTCCTGTTCTCGAGCGGCGGCAGGTCCTCGAGGACGGGGACCGCAAGTCGTCCGCTGATCACATCTCCCTCCTCTCTCGCCCGGCGGCCACCGCCCGGAGCCGGCCTGGCCTCACGCACGCCTCCTCTTCTCGGCCTTCTGCTCTCAACAGTGCGCTTGGCGCCCTCCCTTTTCTAGGGCCGTACGACCCGAAGGACCGGGACGCCTCACGCTCATCAGCGCCGCCAGCGCGGCGCCTCGGGCTCCGGCCATGTCGAGATCTGGGATGAGCGAGAACCGTGCCACCTCGAGCTGCTCTGATCGCAGCGCGGTGTGCAGCCGGACCCGGTCGAGAAACCATCCTCGGAACCGCTCCGACGCCTCGACGACGCCCCCTCCGACGAAGTAGGCGCTCGGATCGACGACATTGCTGACGATGGTCAAGAGCCGTCCGAGAGCCATCGCCTGCTGACCGAAGATCTCGAGCGCCATCGGATCCATCGAGTCCGCATAGCCTCGAACCTCCCTCGCCGCCGCCGCGACGGAGCCCTTCCTGGCGAGCTCGTGATCCGGATAGCGGGTGAGCCAGTACGGCAGCAGGCTCTTCTCGATGGCCGTCAAGGAGGCGAAGCTCTCGGCATCCCCCACGAACCCGCAATTGCACTGCGGCACCGGCTGATCCTGCGCCAGCAGCCCGTCGAGGGGGATGTGGACGTGGCCGAGCTCTCCCGCCATGCCGGCAGCACCGCGGATGACGCTCCCGGCCTCGACGACCCCACCCCCGAGACCCGTCCCGACGATCACCGAGACCGAGGACCGAGCCGTCGCCTCGTCACCGAAGTAGGCGTGGTGCGCGTACAGCGCCGCAGCATTGCCGTCGTTGTTGTAGACGACGGGAGCGCCGATTCGTCGCTCGAGGGCGGCACGGAAATCGAAGCCGTGCCAAGCCGGCTGGGAGAAGTTGGTCGCGCCTTTCGAGGAGATCACTCCGTCGGCGCTCGCCGGACCAGGGGTATCGAGCCCGACGGCACGGACAGACCGCCGCGCCACGCCCGCGCGCTCGAGCACGTCGTCGAACGACGCGAGGAGCGCGCTGATCGCCACCTCGGGTCCTTCCTGGACTCGACTGGGGCACTCGAGCAGCGAGTCGAGCAGGAAGTGCCCCGAGTCGTCCAGCACCGTCGCGTTGTTGGAGGTGGCGCCATTGTCGAGGCCGACGACCACCCACGAGCTGGACGTCACCGGTCGCTCACCTCCTCGGAAAGACGGTGTCAGAGCGCGAGGCCGTACGGCAGGAGACTATCGGCCTCGATCTCGAGCAGGCGGTTGCACATCGCCACCCGCTCTGCATGAGCCGGCGCGCCGCTCTTGATCTGCGGGTCCAGCATCACAAAGCCGAGAGCGGCGCTCGGGAGGCGAAGGTCGTCTCCCACCTGCTTGCGCTGGTCTGCGCCAGCTCTGCGGTATCGTCGCCGACGACGGAGGCTGCCCGAGAGGGGGTCAATCACCGATGCTCGACAGTCGCCAGCCCGGGCAGCTGCTCGACGCGATCTTCTCCGCCAGCCCCGACGCAGTCGTCGTCATCGACGACTCGAGCAGGATCGTGCTCTCGAGCCCGGCGGTGACCAGCCTGTTCGGCTACTCCCCCGAGGAGCTCGTCGGCGAGCTGATCGAGGTGCTGATCCCGATCGAGCACCGAAGGCGCCACGGCGACCACGTCTCTCGGTTCTTCGACGCACCGCGAGCGCGCGTCATGGCGGCCGGCCTCGAGCTCACCGGTCGCCACCGCGACGGCAGCGAGGTCGCCGTCGACGTCAGCCTCAGCCCTGTCGAGGTGGATGGCCGACGCTACAGCGCCGCCTTTGTCCGCGACGCCCGCGAGCGCCAGCGCGAGATCGACCGGCTTCGTGCGGTGAACGAGATCACCCGGCGCCTGCTCGGCGGGAGCGGGGTTCGGGTCATCCTGCCCCTCGTCGCCGAGCGGGCACGGCGCCTGACGCGCTCAGACGCCGTCTGGATCGTCACGCCGGCAGCCTCCGGGGAGCTCGAGGTGGTCTCTGTCGACGGCCCGGGCACCGAGGTGCTGCTCGGCGTCACGCTCTCCGCGGAGACGAGCCGATCGGCCGAGGCGATCCGCAGCGGCAGCTCCGAGGTGATCGGCGACCTGTCCGCGACGCCGAACGTCCCGAGCGAGGTGATCGATCTCGAGCTCGGTCCTGGCCTGTACGTGCCGCTCGTGGTTGAGGGGCGCGGCCTCGGCACGCTCGTGCTCGGCCGCGTCCGCGGCGCGCCGGGCTTCGAGCCGCACGACGTCGCCTTCGCCGAGGCCTTCGCCGGCGCCACCGCCGCCGCCCTCGAGCTCGGCGAGGTGCGCTCCGAGCTCGATCGCCTCGGGATCGTCGCCGAGGACGAGCGCATCGCCCGGGACCTGCACGACACCGTGATCCAGCAGCTGTTCGCCATCGGTCTCTCGCTGCAGGCCTCGCGCGGCACCGCCTCGGGCCTGACCGGCGACCGGATCGACGCCGCGATCGGCGATCTCGACGGAGTCATCCGGGATATCCGCACCACGATCTTCCGTCTGCCGGGTCGCACCCAGAGCGTCAGCGGGCTGCGCGACGAGATGCTGCGACTCGGCGACAAGTTCGGCGAGGAGCTCGCCGGAGTCGCCCGGATCGCGTTCCACGGTCCGGTCGACACCCTCGTGCCCGACGTCGTCGCCGAGGAGCTGCTCCAGGTGATGAACGAGGCGCTCTCGAACGTCGTCCGCCATGCGCGGGCCTCCTCCGTCGAAGCCGTCGTCGTCGTCGAGGACGGCTGGTTGTCGCTCTCGCTCGTCGACGACGGGGTCGGGATCGCCGACGAGCCGAGCGCCGGCCACGGATTGCGGAACATGTCCGACCGGGCGATCAAACTCGGGGGCACCTGCGCCGTCTCCCGGCGCGAGAGGGGCGGAACGCTCCTTGAGTGGCGCGTCCCGATCTGACGCGTCTGTTCTGACGCGGCTTTTCGAGGACGATGGATCACGCTCCGCCGGCGGCCGGGAGAGTCGGCTCGCCGACGGAGAAGAAGCCTTCTGCTGGCAGAGAACCCACGCGGGTGGACCGCCGGCTCGCGAGCTGCGTTCGACCCGAGCGGCGGCGCGCGCCGGCGAGCCGACAGGCGGCTCTCGCCCCTGGGTGACCTGGCGCAGGAGTCAGCGCAGACGGCGCCGGTCATCGACGGGAGCGGCGGCTCCGGCCGCCACCCGCAGCCGGGCGTCGACAACGACGACCCCAAGCGGGGTGGCGATCGCCGGGTTGCAGTCCGCCTCGAGCACCTCGGGCAGGTCCTCGGCCAGGCGGCTGACGCGAAGCACGACATCGACCAGCGCCTCGAGGTCGACCGGAGCCGAGCCGCGGTATCCGGTGAGCAGGCGCGACGCGCGCACTCCGAGGACCAGCTCGCGCGCCTCCGGCTCGCTCAAGGGGGCGACGGCGACGCGGTGGTCGCCGAGCAGCTCGACGGCCGTCCCGCCGGGCCCGAAGAGCACGACCGGGCCGAACTGCGGATCCTGGACGAAGCCGACGATCACCTCGACACCGGGCCCTGCCACCGGCTGCAGGACGGCACCGGTCATCTGCGGCCCGATCAGCGCTGACATCTCGGCGTAGGCGGCGCCCACCTCGGCGCCGCCGCGAAGTCCGAGACGGACACCGCCGACGTCGGACTTGTGGACGATCGCGGCGCCGGCTGCCTTGAGCACGACCGGCACGCCGAGCCGCTCGGCCGCCTCGGCTGCCCCCTCGGCGCCGGCGACCTCGATCGTGCGCACCGTCGGGATCCCGAAGGCGTCGAGCACCTCCATCGCGTCGTTTCCCGTCAGCCAGACGTCGCTGCCTGCTCCGACGACCGAGGTGCTCGCCGGACCGGTCGTCGCTCCCGACCGGTCGCGTCGGAGGCGCTCGGCCCCCGCAGCAAGCCGCCGCCGACCCTCGTTGGCGTCCACGCCGGAAAGGACCGAGTCCGGCGGATCGGGCCGCGCCCTGAAGCGACCGTAGGAGACGGCGCGGGCAAGCGCCCGAACCGCAGTCTCGGGATAGGTGAAGCACGGCACCGGCCGGCGCGCAGCCTGGAAGATCCTGCGGCCGGCCTCGGTGCCGAAGAAGTTGACGATGACCGGCAGCTCGGCGCCCGCCGCTGCAGCAGAATCGGTGGCCTTCACGACGGCTCTGGCGACGTCCTCGCCCGCGGTGACGAGCGGCGGCGTGAAGATGACGACGAGGGCGTCCACCTCGCTGCTGCGCGCCAGCAGCTCGACGGCCCCGCCGTAGACCTCGGCGCTCGCCGAGGCGACGAGGTCGATCGGGTTCCGGATGCTCGCCGCACCGGGATGCAGCCGGCGCAGCGCAGCCTGCACGGCCGAGGAGAGCTCCGGCACCTCGAGCCCGAGCTCGGCACAGGTGTCGGCAGCCAGCACCCCGGGGCCCCCGGCGTTGGTCACGATGCCGACGCGCGGCCCTACGGGAACGGGTTGGTGGCCGAGCACCTCGGCGGTGTCGAACAGCTCCTCGACGGTGTCGACGCGCACCACCCCGCACTGGTGGAACAGCGCCTCGACCGCCTGGTCCGAGCTCGCCAACGCCGCCGTGTGCGACAAGGCGGCGGCGACCCCGGCCTTGCTGCGACCGGCCTTCACGGCGACGATCGGCTTGTGCTTGCCGATGCGGCGCGCCAGGCGGGCGAACTTGCGCGGGTTGCCGAAGGACTCGAGGTAGAGCAGAGCGACGTCGGTCGCAGGGTCCTCGTCCCACCAGGCGAGCAGGTCGTTCCCGCTGACGTCGGCCTTGTTGCCCATCGAGACGAAGCTCGACAGACCGAGGCCGCGCGCCCGTGCGCCGGCGATGATGGCGATCCCGAGGCCGCCGGACTGCGACGCGAAGCCCACCCGGCCGAGAACTGGGCGGTCAGGGGCGAAGGTGGCGTTCATCTGCACACCCGGCTCGGTGTTGAGCACGCCGAAGCAGTTCGGACCGATGAGGCGCATCCCCCACCCGTGCGCGAGCTCGGTCACCTCGCTCTGGGTCGACATGCCGCCGGGCCCGACCTCGGCAAAACCTGCTGTTACCACGACGAGTGCTCCCACGCCCTTGTGCCCGCACTTGCCCACGACCTCGAGCACGGCCGCTGCGGGCACGGCGATCACGGCGAGATCGATCTCGCCCGGCACCTCGTCGACGCTGTGCCAGCAGGGCAGGCTCGCCACCGAGGTGGCGCTCGGGTTGACCGGGTAGACGGGGCCCTGGAAGCCGCCGGCGACGAGGTTGCGCACGAGCTCGTGGCCGATCGTCCCCGGCCGGCGGGAGGCCCCGATCACGGCGATCGAGCGCGGCCGCAGCATCCGCTGCATCGAGCTGACGACAGCGCGCTGGTCGCGTGCGTCGACCGCCTTCAACGATGCCGGCGAGGGAGCGATGTCGAGCACGACGTGGACGTCGCCGCGCTCGAGCCGGGTCGTGGCGGCGAAGCCGGCCCGTTGGAAGACCTCGATCATCTTGGAGTTGTCGGGCAGGGTGTCGGCGACGAAACGCCGGATGCCGTGGCGGCGCGCCTCGCTGGCGAGATGCTCGAGCAGGATCGTGCCGAGCCCGCGGCCTTGGTACTCGTCGTCGACGACGAAGGCGACCTCCGCCTCGTCCGAGCCGACGGCGCGGTGATACTCGGCGCAGGCAACAAGGCGCGCCCCGCGCTCGGCGGCAAGGACGACGTCGTCCGGCCCGGTCGAGGTCAGTCGGTGAAGGTCGGTCTCGCCGAGCTCGGGGTGGGCACCGAAGTAACGCAGCTGGCGACTCTCCTCCGAGAGCCGCCGGTGCAGCTCGACGAGCGCCGGCGCGTCGTCGGTGCCGGCCGGGCGCACGTGGGCGGTCGAGCCGTCGACGAGCAGCACGTTGACGGCCGGCAGCGAAGCGGGCCGGCCCTGGCTCTCCGGCGGCCCCGTGCCGTCGCTGAGGACCGATCTCGTCTCTACCTCCACGCTCACTCCAGTTCCTCGACAGAGCCGACGTCAGGGTTCAGATCAGCTCGGGGATCATCTCGATCGCCCCGCACGGGCACTCGGCGGCGCAGATCCCACATCCCTTGCAGAAGTCGTAGTCGACGACGTAGCGGCGCTGCGGGGGTCCGTCGAGCTGGGCGCCGTCGAGCTTGATCACGGCGTTGTCCGGGCAGACTCCGTAGCAGTTGTCACACTCGAAGCAATTGCCGCAGGAAAGGCACCGCCTCGCCTCGAACAGGGCGTTCGTCTCGTCGAGGCTCCCGAACACCTCGTCGAAGCTCGACTGGCGCCGGATCCGGTCGAGCTCGGGACGGATCGTCCGCGGAGCGTCGTCGTAGTACCAGGTGTTCAGGCGCTCGAAGCTCGCCAGCTCGTGCCGGGTCGCGGGCGCACGCACCTCACCCCCGAGAACGGCATCGATCCCTCGCGCCGCCGCCTTGCCGTGCCCGATGGCGTCGGTCACGGTGCGCGACCCGGCGATCACGTCACCGCCGGCGAAGATCCCCGCTGCCCCGGTCATCATCGAGGCGTCGACGAGGACCGATCCGTCGTGCACCTGCACCCCGTCGAGCCCCTCGACGAGGCTCAGGTCGGCGGACTCGCCGAGGGCGAGCACCAGGGTGTCGGCCTCGAGCTCCTCGAGCTCACCGGTCGGGACGGGCTTGTTGTCCGGGCCGAGGGTCATCCGCTCGAGCACGAGCTTGCCGCCTTCGAAGCGGTCGATCGTCGACAGCCAGCGCACCGTGATCCCCTCGGCGATGGCCCCGTCGAGCTCCTCGTCATGGGCGGGCATGACGTCTCGCGTACGGCGGTAGACGATCACCGGGTCGGTCGCGCCGAGCCGGCGGGCGGTGCGGGCGACGTCCATCGCCGTGTCGCCGCCGCCGTAGACCGCGACGCGCCGCCCGAGCTCGATCGAGCCGTCCCCGGCGGCGCGCAACAGGCTCAGCGCGTCGAGGACACGCCCGGAGTCGCCGGCGGGGATGTCGGTGCGCCTGGCGAGCTGGGCGCCGACGCCGAGGTAGACGGCGTCGTAGGCGCCGTCTCGGCGCTCGGCGGCGAGGTCGCGCACGACGTGGCCGAGCTGCAGCTCGACGCCGAGCGGGCGGAGGCGGTCGATCTCCGCGGCGAGCACCTCGCGCGGCAGCCGGTATGCGGGGATGCCGTAACGCATCATCCCGCCCGCCTCGGCGTTGGCGTCGGCGACGACGACCTGGTGACCGCGGCGGGCGAGATGGTACGCCGCCGAGAGCCCGCCGGGCCCGGCTCCGACGACGAGCACGCGGCGCCCGCTCGCCGTACCGGGACGGGCCGGGCCGTCAGCGGCCGAGCCGGGACGGGGGAGCTCCCAGCCCTTGTCCAGGGCGACGTCGCCGAGGAAGCGCTCGACGGCGTTGATCCCGACGGCCTCGTCGACCTTGACCCGGTTGCAGGCGGTCTCGCAGGGATGGAAGCAGACCCGCCCCATCGTCGCCGGGAAGGGGTTGTCCTCGACGAGCGCCCGCCAGGCGGCCTCGTAGCTCCCGGACTCGGCGAGATAGAGCCAACGCTGGGTGTTCTCGCCGGCAGGGCAGGCGTCGTTGCACGGAGGCAGGTAATCGAGGTACACGGGTCGCTCGACCCGCCACGAGCCGGTGTGATTGGCCCGGCTCGACCCGACGTCGAGGGTGATGGCAAATGGCCGTTCCATCAGCGTGCTCCCCTTTCCGCGGGCTCGCCCGCGTGTGAGTCGAGCAGGCCGAACCTGGCGATGCTGTCGTCGGCGATCGCCTGGATCCGGGCCACGATGTCGGGCCGTCCCGGGGTGCCGAAGAGGTGGGCGAAGCGCTTCTGCATGCCGAGGTAGGCCTCGACGGGCTGCACGCGCCGGATCTTCGACACCGAGGTGACCGAGCCGTTCTTCGCCTCGTACACGGGGAACAAGCCGGTCTGGGTGGCGAGACGGGCGACGGCGATCGTGTCGGCCGAGGCGGTCCCCCAGCCGAGCGGGCAGGGGACGAGGACGTGCACGTAACGCGCCCCGCGCATCAACGTGGCCCGCTCGATCTTGTCCTCGAGATCGTGCAGGTCCGCGACGGTCGCCGTCGCCACATACGGGATGCCGTGGGCCATCGCCAGGCGCGGAAGGTCCTTTCCCTGACCGAAGGGCGCGCCCGGGTCTGGCCCGATCGCCTCGGTCGTGGCGGTGCGCGCCGCGGACGGCGTGGCCCCGGAACGCTGCACGCCGGTGTTCATGTAGGCCTCGTTGTCGTAGCAGATGAACAGAACGTCGTCGTTGCGCTCGAACATCCCGGACAGACAGCCGAAGCCGATGTCGACCGTCCCGCCGTCGCCGGCCTGAGCCACGACGCGCACGTCCGATCGCCCCTTTACCCGCATCGCCGCGGCCACGCCGGTCGCCACAGCCGGGGCATTGGCGAACAGCGAGTGCAGCCAGGCGATCCGCCAGGAGGTCTCGGGGTACGGCGTCGAGAACACCTCGAGACAGCCCGTCGCGTTGACGGCGACGAGCTGCCCCCCGGCGGCACGCATCGCAGCGTCGAGGGCGTAGCGCGCGCCGAGCGCCTCGCCACATCCCTGGCAGGCGCGATGGCCCGAGTCGAGGGAATTGCTGCGGGTGGCGTCGGACTGCACGGTGCGCTGCGAGGGGTCGGCGAGCCGGTTGCCGACGGCGAACGAGCCGACCTGGTAGAAGCGCAACCGCTGGCGTCCGGCACCCGGGTCATCGCCGATGGCGCCGCTCGTGCCGGCGCCGGTGTCGGCTGCCTCAGGGGTGCCGCCTGCGGCGACAGCGTCTGTGGGCAGAAGATCTCGTCGCACGATCGCTCCTCGTCTCGTCTCAGCCGATGTGTCCCGAGGGCACACCGAGATCCCGCAGCAGGTTCTCCGCCGTCGGGCCTGACCGCCTCGTCGCCGCCATCCGCTCGAGCTCGTGCCGCACGAGGTCTTCGTCGAGGTCGAGGAAGGTGAGCGGCGGCAGCCGGTCGTTCACGGCGGCCTGCAGGACCCGGCGCAGCGAGACGGTCGTGATCGGCCTGCCACCGAGGCCGGCGACGACGCTCACCACCTCCGGGGGCAGCCCCTGCAGGGCCATCGCCACGTCGGTGGCGAGCACGCCGCCGAAGCCGATGCTGAACGCCTTCTCGATGACGACCACCTGGCGCGCCGCGGAGAGGACCTGGCGCACGGCCTC
Source organism: Acidimicrobiaceae bacterium (assembly GCA_027306715.1). GTDB lineage: Bacteria > Actinomycetota > Acidimicrobiia > Acidimicrobiales > Bog-793 > DAHUZG01. The sequence continues at coordinate 6,248 of DAHUZG010000187.1, read as the reverse complement.
GCGGGGAAAGGGCCGGAACGAGGTGATCCCGACCACGCCGATGCGCTCGCCCTGCTCCCGGCGCTCGTCGACGGTGTCCTTGATCGTCCCGAGCACCGAGCCGAGGGCGACGACGACCACCTCGGCGTCCTCGGCGCGGTAGCTCGAGACAAGGCCGCCCGAGCGCCGCCCGAAGGTCCGCTCGAACTCAGCGGCCACGACCGGGATCTGCTCGAGGACGGCGAGCTGGCGGACGTGCGCCAGGTAGCGCACCTCCTCGAAGGCCTCGGGCCCGACCATCGCCCCGATCGAGACCGGATCGGCAGGGTCGAGCACCTGACGCGGCTCGTACGGCGGCAGGAAGGCGTCGACGAGATCCTGCTCGGGGACGTCGACCTGCTCGAAGGCGTGGGTGAGGACGAAGCCGTCCATGCAGACCATCACCGGGACGGACAGCTCCTCGGCGAGCCGGAATGCCTGGACGTGCAGATCGGCGGCTTCCTGATTGGTCTCGGCGAACAGCTGCACCCAGCCGGCGTCGCGCACGGCCATGGCGTCGGAGTGGTCGTTCCAGATGTTGATCGGCGCTCCGACCGCACGGTTGGCGAGTGTCATCACCACCGGCAGCCCGAGGCCGGCTGCGTTGTAGACGGCCTCGATCATGAACAGTAGGCCCTGGCTCGCCGTGGCGGTGTACGCACGGGCTCCGGCCGCCGAGGCACCGATCGCCACCGACATCGCAGCGAACTCCGACTCGACGTTGATGAACTCGCAACGCGCCAGTTCGCCGGAGCGCACGAGGGCGCCGATGGCCTCGATGATGTGGGTCTGGGGGGAGATCGGATAGGCGCACACCACCTCCGGCCGACAGCGGGCCACGGTCTTTGCGACGGCGCGTGATCCTTCAATCTGCTCGAGCACGGGACCACTCCTTCAGGTGCTGGTGCACCCGCTCTGCGGCATCGCTCGCCGCGGCCACGTTCGACTCGGCGAGCACCCTGCCGAAGCGCTCGCGCACCGCCATGGCGACGGCCTCGAGGGAGACCACCTCGCACAGCGCCGCGAAACCCCCGAGCAGCACCGCGTTCGGCAGCGGCCGGCCGATGTGCTCGAGAGCGATCTCGGTCGCCGGCACGCAGACCAGGCGCTCGGGTGAGAAGCGCTCGACGAGCCCTGTGAGCCCGAGCTCCTCGAAGCTGCGCGAGGTGTTGACGAGCACGTACCCGTCGGGTCCGAGCCCGGCGAAGAGGTCGACCTGGTGGATAAGCGTCACGTCCTCGATGATGAGGGCGTCCGGTTCGACGATCGGCTCGCGGCTGCGGATCGGCCGGCCGTCGATGCGGCAGAAGGCGACGACCGGCGCACCGGTGCGCTCGGAGCCGAAGCTCGGGAACGCCAGGGAGAAGCGACCCTCCCGGAAGGCCGCCACCGAGAGCAGCTCGGCGGCGGTGACGACACCCTGGCCGCCGCGACCGTGGATCCGCACCTGGAACAATTCGCTCGACCTCGCTCGGCTAGCTCGGCGCGCCGACGAGAGCGGCGAGGTCGACGAGGCGGCTCGAGTACCCGGTCTCGTTGTCGTACCAGCCGAGCACCTTGACGAGATGCTCGCCCACCATCGTGAGCCCTGCGTCAAGGACGCACGAGGCGCTCGAGCCGACGATGTCGCTCGAGACGAGCGGCTCCTCGGAGTAGTCGAGCAGCCCGGCGAGCCGGCCGGGCCGCGACGCCGCTTCATAGGCGGCGTTGACCTCCTCGACGCTCGCCGAGCGGGCGACGAGGGCGACGAGGTCGGTGATCGAGCCGTCAGGAACGGGAACCCGCAGCGACAAGCCGTCGATGCGGCCATCCAGGGCGGGGAGGACCTGACCGGTGGCCCGCGCCGCACCGGTCGTCGTCGGCACGATGTTCGTGGCCGCCGCACGGCTCCGCCGGGGATCCTTGTGCAGCATGTCGACCAGGCGCTGGTCACCGGTATAGGCGTGCACGGTGGACATCAGGGCCTCCTCGATGCCGAAGCGCTCGTCGAGCACCTTGGCGAGAAGCGCCAGGCAATTCGTCGTGCACGACGCGTTGGAGACGACGAAATGGCGCGCCGGGTCGAAGCTGTCCTCGTTCACCCCGAGGACGAAGGTGGCATCGACTCCCTCGGCCGGCGCCGAGATGACCACCCGCTGCGCCCCGGCGCCGAGGTGGGCTGCCGCCTTGTCGCGGGTGGTGAAGTGGCCCGTCGACTCGATGACGACGTCGATCTCGAGCTCTTTCCAGGGCAGCGCACCGGCGTCGGGCTCAGCGAGGAAGCGAACCTCGTTCTTTCCGAAGCGGACGAGGTCGCCCTCGACGGCTATGTCTGTAGCGAACCGGCCGTGCACGGAGTCGCGGGCAAGCAGGCGTGCGAGCGCGGCTGGCTCGGCGAGGTCGTTCACCGCGACGACCTCCACGTCGCCATCGTGCTGCTCGACCGCGGCGCGAACAGCAGCCCGTCCCGTGCGCCCGAACCCGTTGATCGCCAGGCGGACAGTCATCGCGTGTCGTGTCCCTTTCGTCTCGTCGCGCCCACTGACGGCGCTGGTGCACCGCCCAGACTGACCGGGCGTGGCACCGGCGGGTAGGGCCGAAGGTCACCGAGCGGCGGCGGCGGCCGAGACCGCGCCAGACGCCCGGCCCGGCGAGGGCGACGACGAGAAGTCCGGTCGTTCGGCCCTACCGGCGCCGAGCGACCGGGCTGCAAGCTGGTCCGGCGAGAACCCCGCGGCATCGGCAAGAGCCCGGCGGCATCGGCGAGCAGGCACTTTCCGGGAACCGACAGGAGGAGCGAATGGGCTGGCGGGGCCGACTGGCTGGGGCAGATCGCCGTGCTCGCCCTCGAGCAGCGGCTCGGGCGGGGCGGCGACCGTGACGGTCAGAGCGCAGCGGCTCGACGTCATCGCTGTCGGGGATGTCTCGACCGACGTCTTCGTCCGCCTGCTCGAGGATCGCGTCGAGGAGCACCACTGGCCCTGTGGCCGCAAGCTCGTGCTGCCCTTCGGCGAGAAGATCCCCTTCGAGCATGTCGAGACCGTCGAGGCCGGCGGCAACGCCCCGAACGCCGCCGTGGCCTTCGCCCGCCTCGGGCTCGTCACGGCGCTCGCCGCCCACGTCGGCGGCGACCCGACCGGGCGCGACATCCTCGCCGCCTTGCACCGGGAGGGCATCGACACGCGCTTCGTTCGCATCGACCCCGACATGGCGAGCAACCGGAACTTCGTGCTCTGGTTCCGCGACGACCGGACGATCCTCGTCCACCACGAGGAGTACGACTACAACTGGCCGCACCTGCGGCCAGCCGAGGTACCCGGATGGCTCTACCTGAGCTCGGTCGGCACACACGGGCTCGACTACTACGCGCAGCTGGCCGACTGGCTGGACGCGGAGCCGTCGGTCCATCTCGCCTTCCAGCCGGGCACCGCGCAGATCGCCCTCGGCGCCGACCGGCTCGGTCGCCTCTACCGTCGAGCCGAGGTCGTTGTCTGCAACCGTGAAGAGGCGGTGACGATCGGGGGAGGAAGCCACGACGACGTCGCCGGCCTCCTCGAGAGCCTGCGCCGGCTCGGCCCGAGCACGGTCGTGATCACCGACGGGGCCGCCGGCGCCTATGCCCTCGACGGTGAGCACCGTTACCGGGTGAGGTCCTGCCCCGACGAGAGCCCTCCGGTCGAGCGCACCGGCGCCGGCGACGCCTTCGCTGCCACGCTCGTCGCCGCGCTCGCCCAGGGCTGCGAGCTCGACGAGGCTCTCTCCTGGGCACCGGTGAGCGCGAGGAGCGTGGTCCACGCGGTCGGCTCGCACGCCGGGCTTCTCGGCGAGAAGGAGCTCCGGAACGAGCTCGAGCGTGCCCACGCCAGCCGGCTGGTCCGGGCCTGGTGACCGAAGCGATGGCGACCGCAGCGGAGCCGACGGCACAGGCGCCGACGGCACACGCGCCGACGGCACACGGTCGATCCTGGCCCGCGACAACGGGTCGACGAGGCGACGTTCGGGGCGAGGCGTGACGAGATGGCCCAACCGGCGATACGAAGGAGGGTTTGTCCAAGCGCTACGGCAGCCACGACGTCCCCTGCGGCCTCGACCGCGACGCTGGGCCCGCAGCGCGAGCGGCGTCGGCCTGGGTGGCCCCGTCGAGGACGGCGGCCACGAGGGCGTCCCGGTGCCGAGGGCGACTCGCTGTCGGCGGCCGGCAAGCGACCGCTGACGGTCGACAAGAGCAGCGACCCGCGAACAGCCGCGGCAGCGACGGCGACGACCTGACCCCGCCGATGTTGACCTCCTCTCTCGTGCCCGTCGTGATCCCGACGACGGGCGGGTCGCTCTCGAGGGCGCTCACCTCCGCGGTGGCGTCTCCGTCGCCGCTGGCGTCGGTGGCGAACAGCAGCTGGGTAGTCCTGGCCGCAGAGCGCCGGCGTGGCCGTCAGGCGTGCAGCACCGACGAGACGGCGCTCGAGGCCAGACACCTTCTCTAGCGGTGGGCGCCGAGGTCGGCAAGAGCAGATCTCGCTGCTGCGTATCCGCACATCCCGTGCACGCCTCCTCCGGGCGGTGTCGAGGCCGAGCACAGGTAGATCCCGCCGATCCCGGTCTTGTAGGGGTCCCACCTCACGGTTGGACGAAACATCGTCTGGCGCAGCGTGCCCATCCCGCTGTTGATGTCCCCCCCGATGTAGTTGGGATTGTGTCGCGCGGTCTCTGCTGCGGTCCTCGTGACCCTGGCCAGCACGACGTCGCGGAAGCCCGGAGCGAACCTCTCGATCTGGGCCTCGATCCGCTCCGCCATGTCCACCGTAGATCCCGCCGGCACATGGCAGTAGGCCCACAGCGTGAGCCGGCCGACCGGCGCCCGTGTCGGGTCCACCACGCCAGGCTGCACGACGATGCAGTACGGCCGATCCGGGTGCCGACCGGCAAAGACGTCGGCTTCGCTCGCCGCCACCTCCTCCAAGGTGCCCCCGAGGTGCACGGTCACCGTCTTCCGACAGGCCTCGGACTGCCAAGGGACCGGTCCCGAGAGCGCCCAGTCGACCTTGCACACCCCTGGTCCGTAGCGGAAGCCACCGAGGGCGCGGCGGTCGCGGTCGCGCAGGCGCTCGGCGGCCATGGCGACGAGCTGACGCGGCGTGACGTCGAGAACGGTGACCCTCGATGAAGGCAGCTCGCCGAGTGTCCGGATCCACCGTCCGGTCCTCACCTGGCCTCCGAGGGACTCCACCTCCCCCACCAGCGCGTCGACGATCCTGGCGCTACCGCCTTCGACCACCGGCCATCCCACCGCGTGGGCCATCGTCGTGAGCAACATCCCGTAAGCGCCTGACAACGGAGCGGTGAGCGGGAGCATGGCATGAGCGGCTACACCGGCGAGGAGGCCGCGGGCCTCCTCGCTGCAGAACCGCCTCGCCAGGCGCTCGAGCGACAAGAGCCCGCGAAGGCCGAACCGGGCCATGGCCAGCGGATGAGCCGGCACGGACCGAAGGGGAGCCAGCGCGGTCGGCACGATGGACCCGGCGTCGCGCACGAGCGGGGAGAAGAGCCGCCGGTAGGCGGGACCATCGACTCCCAGTCCCCCGGCGGTCTCGTCCACCGAGGTGACGACGGCCGGCGCCCGACCGCCGTCGAGCGGGTGAGCGAACGCCACCGGGGGGTAGAGCAGCTTCACGCCTCGGGCGGCGAGGTCGATCGTCCGGAAGAACGGCGACGCTGCGACGAGGGGATGGACCGCTGAGCAGACGTCGTGGTGGAACCCGTCCAAGGTGAGGTCCTCGGTCCGACACCCCCCGCCTGCGGTCTCCGACCCCTCGTAGACGTCGACCGCCAGCCCGCCTCGGGCCAAGGTCAGCGCCGCGGCGAGTCCGTTGGGTCCCGATCCGACGACGACGGCGTCGGGAGATCTCACAGGTCGAGCACCGTGCACTCGGCACCCACGGCCACCGGCACGGAGGCCACATCGGAATCGTCGCGGTCCTTGCCGGTGAAGAACGGGAGTCCCTGGGCGTGGTCCCCGTGGAGGCGGGAGAGAATCTTCCCTCTGAAGGGCTCCTTCGAAAGGCGATCCGGGACCTGTTCGTAGATCGAGTGCCGGGGGAAGCGGCTGGCGCCGGTCATGGCGTGCTCGGCCTTGCCGTCGGCATGCAAGATGAGAGAGAGCGTCGTCCACACGAGCGGATCTTGCCACTGGACACAGGGCCGTCGGACATGGGGCCGTCGGACAGGGGGCCGTCGGGCATGGGGCCGTCGGCGGA
>DAHUZG010000175.1 GCA_027306715.1 Acidimicrobiaceae bacterium | reverse complement strand
GCCGCCGCCCGAGGCGCCGGTGCCAGAGGCGCCGGTGCCCGATGCGCCGCCGCCCGACGCGCCGGTGCCCGGTCCGGTGCGGTCCAGGGGGCGAGCGGGTGCTGCGTCGGGTGGCCCGCCGCTGCCGGGTAAAGACGCGCCGCGAGCGCCCCGGGGCCGGCGCGGAGGCCGGGGCTGCCCGTCGGCCACGCCGGAGGCGAGCAGCCGGGAGGTGTACTCCTCGAGCGTCTCGGACTGAGCGCGTGCAAGCCCACGTCGACGCCCGGCGAGCTCGATGCGGCGGGTGACGCCCTCGACCCAGCTCCGGGGGCGCCGCCGCCAGAGGAGCAGCGCGCCGACCGCCACGGCCGCCGCGGCGACGCCGGCGCCGATCGGCGCCAGCGGCAGGCTGCGGGCGACACGCCAAAGATCGGCGGCGATGAGCGCTCCGGGATCGGGGTTCGTGAGCGGGACATTCGCCGTCGGGTCGAAGCTCTGCCAGCCGTAGCCGGGGAAGTCGACCTGCACCCAGGCGTGGGCGTCCTTCGCCTCGATCTCGTCGAAGCCCGTCAGGGGATTGAAGGGGCCGGGGACGTAGCCGGTGGCCTCTCGTGCCGGGATGCCGAGGGTGCGAAGCATCACCGCCATCGCCGTCGAGATCTGCTCGCAGTAGCCGATCCTGCCGTGGAAGAGGAACTGGGTGACGGCGTCCTGACCGGGCAGCAGCGGCGGGATGTTCGTCGAGTAGCGGACGTTGCGGTGCATCCAGCTCTCGATGGCGGCGATCTCGGCGTACACGCCGCGGTGGCCGGCGGTGATCTGCCTCGCCAGCGCCTGCACCGCCGGGTAGGGGTGGGGGAGCGAGAGGTCCTTCGGGTTCGCCAGCTGCTGGAACGCGCTCAGCGGTGCACGGTCGCGGGAGAGCGCCGCCGGCGACCGCTGGCTGCTCGAGGAGACGACGGTGTAGACGGTGCCCGGTGTCACGGCGACAGGTGAGCGGATGGAGTTGTCCACCGGGTCGCGGTAGAGCACCTTGGTGGGGAACCACACCTCGGTCGGGGAGCTGGCGGCGATCAGCACGTTGGTGAGGGGCACCTCGACGTGGAAGGTCTGGATGTCGAGGCTTCCTGAGCTGGCGGAGCCGACGGCGAAGGGCGAGCCTCCGGCGATGGTCCGCAGGCGGCGCGCGGCCGGGTCGAGCCAGCTCGTGCCGGACCAGAGGTCGTAGCTGAGCGCCATGTAGTACCCGGGACGCGTCGCCCTCACGTCCATCACGACCTCGTTGCCGAGGGTGCTGCGAACGGCCGTGTCGAGCGGCCCGGCGAAGCCGTAGTAGCCGCCGACACCGAGCGAGCCCGTCGCCGACGCCGCCTGCGCCGGGCTCCTGCCCGACGCCCCCCCGGTGATCCCTCCCTGATCCGGAAGGATCTCGGCGTGCAGGATCGAGTTCGGGAGGGCGATGAGCGTGCCCGCCTGCGGCGGCGGGAGCGTGATCACGAGGATCACGGCGAGCACCGCCGCCAGCGCGGTGGCCGCGATCATCGTCGCGATCGGCGGAGGGCCGACACGGCCGAGCATGCTGCGCCACGAGAGGACAAGGGCGACGACGCAGAGAACGAGCCAGGCGGCAAGGTACCCGATGAAAGACGACTCGATCGCCTGCGCCGAGGCGATGGCGACGAAGGCCGCCGAGGCGGCCAGCGAGAACAGCAGGTCGCGCCGTGCCGGCACGTCAAAAGCGTGGGTGACCTGGATCCAGGCGAAGAGCGTGGCGAGCGGGATCTCGACCGCGGCGAGGTTGGCTCCGTTGTCGCCGAGGACCGTGTGGACGAAGTGGAGGAAGACCACTGTCACCACCACCGCCAGCACCAGCTTGACGACGCCCCAAGGGTGCCGCCGGGTGCGCCACGAGAAGAGCATGCCCGCGACCAAGGCGGCGCTGAAGGCGATCGCCGACACCGGGGAGATCTCGCCGACCGACTCGCAGGCGCCGATGCCGGCGAGCACGGCAAGCGTCGTCACGACGCGCAGGGCGACCGACTCCTCCGGGGGCAGCGGGGCGTTCGCCCGGCGGATCAGCTCGATCGCGCCGCGCAACCCGTGGCGCCGGTCAGCATGGACAGCGCCCGCCGCGCCGCTCCGGGCCCGTCGGCGCCGGTGGCGCTCGAGCACGGAGACGCCCGCTGTCACTGGGGCGCCAACCCCGGCTCGGTGCCGGCAATTGCGAGCCTGCGTCCCGCTTGGCGCGGGTCGCGGACGGGCTCAGCGACGAGCCCGCGGCGGTGCTCGTAGGTGACGAGCATGACCGGGACACCGCGTGCGAGGAGGGCGCAGGCCGTGCCGAGGAAGCGCCCCGCCGACTCCTCGGCCGCATCGGGGTCGGCGGGCAGGTGAACCCGGAGCATCGCCGTGCGAGGGCTCGCCGGCTCGTCACGGGAGGCGACGACGAGGCCGCCGGTGTGCGCCGAGAGCGGCCAGTGCACCGAGCGCCGGTCGTCGCCCGGCTGGTACTCCCGCGTCGAACGGAGCTCGCCGCTCGACGCCGGAGCTCGCCGAAGCCCGCTGTCGCGTGCTCCTGTGAGGTCCGGATGCGGGATCGGGGGCCCGGGGCGGGGGCGGACGTGGACGGGCCGCGGCAGCTCGAGCGAGAGGCGGCGGGTCCACCAGAGCAGTCCGAACGGCCAGCCTGTCATCACCTCGACGATCACCTCGGTGAGCAAGCCGCGCCGCTGCGGCTCAAAAGCGACGATCGTCCTCCCGCCGCGGCTGACGACGCCCGCGTGCCCGCCAGGCTGGTGGGGACGCAGCCGGCACGTGCGGTTGCAGGACAGCTCGACGCGCAGCTCGCTGCCGCTCTCGCCGTCCGCCGGGGCGGTTCGCACCTCGGGCCGGATGGAGCCGATCACGAGCGCCGGCGCCAGAAGACCGATGAGGGCGAGCGCGGCGACGGCGGCGCCGACGGCCTGCACCCACGCCGAGCCGCTCTCGTGGGCGACGGCCGCCCACAGGAACAGCAGCCCGAGCGTGGTGGCGGCGACCCGCAATCCGTGCACCGGTCGCACGCCACGCGCCACCCGCGCCGGGGGGCGTCCGCCGCTCCGCCGGCGATGCCCGACGCCGGCGGGGCGGATCACGGCCGCGGGACGGGGAGGCGCTCGATGATCTCGCGCACGAGCGCGGTGCCGCTGCTGATGCTGGAGGCGTCGGCTGCATCGAGGACGATCCGGTGGCCAAGGCACGCCGGGGCCATGGCCTTGACGTCGAGCGGGGTGACGTAGCTGCGAGCGTGAAGCACGGCATGCGCCCGCGCCAAGGCGAGCAGGCCGATCGTCGCCCGCGGGCTGGCCCCGAGCGCGACGGTCGGGGACGACCTCGTGGCGCGTACGAGATCGACGGCATAGCCAGCCACGGCCGATGAGACGAGAACGCCGGCGGTCGCCCGCTGCGCGGCGAGCAGCCCGGCGGGTTCGGTGAGGGGGCGCACCATCGATAGCGCGTCGAGCGCCCCGTGCCCGACGGCGAGCTGCGCCTCGGTCGCCGCGTTCGGGTAGCCGATGCGGATGGCGAGGAGGAAGCGGTCCATCTGGCTCTCGACGAGCGGATAGGTGCCGGCGTGGCCGAGCGGGTTCTGGGTGGCGATGACGACGTGGGGGTTCGGCAGCTGCCAGGTGTGGCCGTCGAGGCTGACCTGGCGCTCCTCTATCGTCTCGAGCAGGGCCGCCTGGCTGCGGGGGGGCGTGCGGTTGAGCTCGTCGACGAGGAGCACGTCAGCGAACACAGGCCCCGGTCGGAACTCCCAGCTTCCTGTCGCAGGCGAGTAGACGGTGACGCCCCTGATGTCGGAGGGGAGCAGGTCAGGGTGACCCTGGATGCGAGCCAACCGGCCGCCGATGGCGGCAGAGAGAGCCTTGGCGAGCACCGTCTTGCCGACTCCGGGGACGTCCTCGATGAGCAGGTTTCCGGCCGCCATCACGGCGACGACGGCGTGGGACACCGCTTCGGGCGAGCCGAGCACGACTCTCGAGAGCACTCGCTCGAGCTCGGCTGCGAGCACCGAGGCGGCGGCCAGGGGGGTCGGAACCGAGCTCCCCGTCGCCTCCAGCATCAGCTCGTCTGTCGCCCAGGCGCCGTCCGTCTCGGCGAGCAGCCCGGTGGCGGTGGCACTGGCCGGGTCGCCGAGCCTGCCGGCAGGGCCGGGCGTGATGTCCTCCGTCGTCACAGGTGCCCTCGTCCTTCCGCGACGGGCGCAGCGAGCGCGTCCTTCGACCATCGGGAAGCGTAACGGCTGGCGCAGCTGCGGCTGAAGGGAGTCACCGACATGCCAACGGCACGCCGACCGCCGGCGTCGAGGAGCGAGCGGCGGCTCAGCCGGCAGCCCGAACGGGATCGCTCAGCCGAGATCGAGCAGGCGCTGCGCCTCGGCGATCGCACGCCGGCGCTGGCGCGCCCGCTCGAGCTGGTACGCCGCGAGGGCGGCGCGCTCGTGCAGGATGGCTGCGAAATGACGGTTGGTCTCGTCGACCAGCTCACGCATCTGCAGCCGGGCTCCGGGGATGTCCCGCTCGGGGATCCGGCAGGTAACGATGCCGGCGATGATCGCAGGGGAGGTGAAGGTGAACTCGGGCCGGCCGGGGTGGGGGACGAGATGGCTGGCGGCCTTCTCGAAGAGCTCCTCCCACTCAGGGTCGGGGGTCGGCGCCAGGCGAAAGCGAAGGGTGACCTGGTCACCATCGATGTCGATGACCTTCGCCTCGCTGATGATCAGCGGGACCCATGGCGCTGTCTGCATCCCGCCCTCCCTACGTTCGCAGACGCCGGGCGAGCCGAGCCTCGCCCCGCTGCGCAGTCGTCGAGCTGGCTAGCTCCGCGACCATCTGCATGTTATCAGTCATCTCCGGCTGCCACCAACACGTCGTGTAACAGAAGTCGCGCGACGCGACGGCCCACCTGTTCGTGCTGCTCGCGACGTGGCAAGAACGCGCCCGGCTGCCGCTGCGGAGCGGTCGGGCTCAACACCGGGCCCCTGCGGGGTGCCCTGCTGCGTCGCCGGCTCGGATCGCGCCACCTCGCCCGGGGCGCCGACCGCCGCGGCCGGCTCGGCTCCGGCGACGCTCCCGCCGCCGGCCCGCCAGACCGTTGCGCGACCGCGACTGTTGCCCGATCGCGACTGTTGCGCGACCGCGAAGTGGTGAGAAGATAGAGAGCGTGACTCGATACGATGAGCTCGTCAGCACGGTACCGGGTCGTTGTTTCCGGTACATCGAGGGTGACAACGGGCGGCCGGTGTTCTGTCCCGAGCAGGTGACCTGGCGAGGCCAGTACCGGCCGCCGAAGGGTGCCGTTCGCATCGCCGAGTCCTGCGACGAGCACTCGGGCGGCCTGTACCGCCCGACACCGCTGCCGACGACGCCCGCCCGGGCGCGCCGTGCCTGACAGCCAGCGCTGATCCGCCCCAGGTAGCCCTGGGTCTGGTCACTTTTTGCCAGGACGCCTCGAACGCGATCTCCAGAGGCACCCGGACGAGCCGGTGCCCCGGCGGTGACCAGCCCGTTCTGCTGCTACCCCGGGGGTTCAGTCGTTGGTGTTCGGGACCACGTGCAACACGGTGACGATCGTCGCCCCCGCGCCGTCGGTGCCGACGAAGCGCACCGTCACCCGGTGCTGGCCGGGGTCGTAGAACGTCACGTAGCACGTCGCCACCGAGTCGTGCAGCACGCGGCGACAACCGGGCGTGAGGGGGTCGTCGGTTCTGATGCTCACCGTCCCCGACGTCGTGGCGACGTTCGGGTCGACCACGGCGACCTGCATCGTGATCGCGTCCCCGACCTGGTAGCCGCCGACGTAGACGGGATCAGTCGCCTTGACGGCGATCGACACGGGCAGAAGGTGATGGTTGGTCGCAGACGAGAGGGCGGGCCTCGACGGGGGTGCGTCACGGCCCGCGGTCGGTTGAGCGCGGGCCGTGACGGCGGCAGAGCCGGTCCGGCGCGGGGGCGCCCCGGACCGGGTGAGCGTCGCGGCACCCCACGCAAGGGCCGTGCCGACAACCAG
>DAHUZG010000169.1 GCA_027306715.1 Acidimicrobiaceae bacterium | reverse complement strand
CCTCGATGACGGCGTCGGCGAGGACCCGGCACATGAGGCGCGCCGAGCGGATGGCGTCGTCGTTGCCCGGGATCACGTAGTCGATGACGTCGGGGTCGCAGTTGGTGTCGACGACGGCGACGACCGGCAGCCCGAGCTTGTTCGCCTCGGTGACGGCGATGTGCTCTTTCTTCGTGTCGATGACGAAGATCGCGTTCGGGAGGCGGTTCAAATTGCGGATGCCGCCGAGGTTCCGCTCGAGCTTCTCGAGCTCTCGCCCGAGAAGCAGCGCCTCCTTCTTCGGCAGCGCTTCGAACTTGCCGGCGTCACGCGACGACTCGAGCTCGGCGAGCTTCCGCACGCGCCCGGCGATCGTCTCGAAGTTCGTCAGCATCCCGCCGAGCCAGCGCTCGTTGACGTAGGGCATCCCGCAGCTCGCCGCGTACTCGGCGACAGGATCCTGAGCCTGCTTCTTCGTCCCGACGAAAAGGAGCGTCCCGCCGTCGGCGACAAGGTCGCGGACATAGCCGTAGGCGACCTCGGTGAGCGCCAGGGTCTGGTTCAGGTCGATGATGTAGATGCCGTTCCGCTCGCCGAAGAGGAAGCGCTTCATCTTCGGGTTCCAGCGCCTCGTCTGGTGCCCGAAATGGACACCGGCTTCGAGCAGCTGGTTCATCGTGACGACGGCCATCGGCCTCGACCTCCCAACGGTTGGACTGATCCGGGCGTCGCGCCGTGAGGCGACCGTGGGTACGTCCGGACGAGCAGGTAGACGACACAGGCCGTGATCGGCCCGGGTGCGATCCTAGCCGTTCAAGCCCTGGGGTGGGCACCGCGATAGGCGTCGAGCAGGCGCTGGCGCGAGACGTGGGTGTAGATCTGGGTCGTCGCCAGGCTCTCGTGACCGAGCAGCTCCTGCACGACACGCAGGTCGGCGCCCCCGTCGAGGAGGTGGGTGGCATAGGAGTGGCGAAGGGCGTGCGGATGGGTCGGCACCGGCGACCGGCGGTCGAGCAGCCGCCGGACGTCGCGGGGGCCGAGGCGGTGCCCACGGGCGTTGAAAAAGAGCGCCTTCGGGGGAGAATCGGCCGCGAGCAGCGTCGAGCGGCAGGCGAGGTAGGCGCCGACGGCGCCCACCGCGGGCTCGCCCATCGGCACGCGCCGCTGCTTGGCGCCCTTGCCCCAGACCGTCACCGCCGCCCCGGCGAGGTCGCAGTCGCCGAGGTCGAGCCCGCAGCACTCGCTGACACGCAGCCCCGAGCCGTAGAGCAGCTCGAGCACGGCGAGGTCGCGCCGCTCGAGCGCCGTCTCCCGGGGGCCCGGCGGCCCGCCGCCTGCGGCCCCGGCGGTCCCGGCGTGCTGCTTGGACGAGGAGCCCGCCGACCTGGGGGCGAGGAGCTGGTCGATCTCGGCTGACTTGAGGACCCGGGGCAGGCGTGCCGCCCCGGCGGGCGCCGACAGCCGCCGGGCGGGGCTGGCAGCGATGCGGCCGGTCCGCTCGCACCAGTCGAAATAGCGCCGGAGGGAGGCGACCTGACGGGCGACGCTGCGCTTGGCGAGCCCGCGGGTGGTGAGGTAGGCGAGGTATCGGCGCAGCGCCAGCCGGTCGAGCTCGCCGGGACCGGCCGCCCCCCGGCGGCGGGCCCACTCGACGAAGCCGGCGAGGTCGGCGCGATAGGCGCGCACCGTCGCCGGCGCACAGCCACGGAGCGAGGCGGCGAAGGCTGCCAGCTCGAACGCCTCCTCGCCGGCACCAGCGCTGCCCACCTCGGTCATCGAGGCGCAGGGTACCGACTCTGCCGGCGCCGGCGGCGGACCCCGAGAAGCCGGGCGCGCCGGGAGGTGGCCGGGCGAGGGGGCCGACACCGAGGGGCCGGAGGCACCGGGCGGTGGCCGAGCCCGGGGGCGGTGAACGGAGCGACCGCCAAGTGCGAGAGAATGTCCCCATGCCGAGCAGGATCCTCATCGTCGAGGACGACGAGCGCATCCGCACCTCGATGCGGCTGGCGCTCTAGGACGAGGGCTACGAGCTGGCCGAGGCCGCCAGCGGCGAGGAGGCGCTCGACCTCGCCACCCAGGCCGCCAGCCAACCCTTCGACCTCGTCATCATCGACATCATGCTCCCCGGGATGGACGGGTTCGCCTGCTGTCGAGAGCTGCGCCGCCACAGCGCCGTGCCGATCATCATGGTCACCGCCCGCACCGACACCCACGACGTCGTCGCCGGGCTCGAGGCCGGCGCCGACGACTACGTCACCAAGCCGTTCGAGCCGAAGGAGCTCGCGGCGCGGATCCGGGCGCTGTTGCGCCGGGCGCGTGCGGGCGATGGCAGCCCCACCAGTCTCGCCTTCGGGGAGCTCGAGATCGCCCCCGAGGCCGGGGTCGTCAAGCTCGGCGGCGAGGAGGTGCACCTCACCCGCACGGAGTTCCTGCTGCTCTGCGAGCTGGCGGCGAATGCTGGCAAGGTGCTCTCGCGTGAGCAGCTGCTGGAGCGGGTCTGGAGCTACGACTACTTCGGCGACGGTCGCCTCGTCGACGTCCACGTCCGGCGGCTGCGGACCAAGATCGAGCCCGATGCCGCCAACCCCACTCACGTCCTCACGGTGCGAGGGCTCGGCTACAAGCTCGCGCCATGATCCGGTTCGGCGCGGCGTGGCTCGGCGGCCGCTGAGCCGGCCGCGCCTGCGGCGGCCGGCGGCCGGCGGCAAGGTTGGCCGGCGCCACCGCTACTCCCCCGGCCTGCGGACCCGGATGACGCTCGGTTTCGGCCTGGCGCTCCTCGTGCTCTCCGGGGCATTCGCCGCCGTCACCTATTTCGCCACGAGCTCATACCTGGTCCGCCAGGAGCGCTCCACCCTCGAGCAGCAGGCGATCGCCAACGCCGCCTTTGTGCACGACGACTTCGGCTTCGGCGAGGTCCTCAACGTCCAGCAGATCGTGGGCCAGCTCGACGCCCTGGCGCCGAGGCCCGCACCGGGAAGGCCGACCTCGTCCTCGCTCATCTTCTTCGACCGCATCTGGTACCACGGCGGCCAGGACGAGCGGATCACCTGCTCCAGCCTTCCCCCGCGGTTCGTCGAGGCCGTGATGAGCGGCAAGAACGTCGAGCAGATCTTCCAGATCGGCACGACTCCTTTCCTCGCCGTCGGCATCCAGATCCCGAACGGGGCGAGCGCCTCGAGCACCCCGAGCACCTCCAGCTGCTCGGCGCCGGCCAACGCGCCGAGCACCCCGCTAGCCTCGACGGGTGCCTCCCAGGGCGTGAGGCGGGCCGGCGCCAACACCGCCACCGTCTACGTCGGCGTCTTCAATCTCGAGTCGACCGCCAACTCGCTGCACCTGCTTCTCGTCGCCCTGGTCGCCTCGATGGTCGTGCTCACCCTTCTCGGCGCGCTGCTCGGGAGGTGGGCGGCGGGCCGTGCCCTGAGCCCGCTCCGGCACGCCTCTCACGCCGCCCTCGCCATCGCCGGGGGCCAGCTCGACACCCGGCTCGACACCGGCGACCTGCGCGACCTGGCGATGCTCGCCTCGTCGTTCAACCGCATGGCAGACCGGCTGCAGCAACGGATCGAGCGGGACACCCGATTCACCTCTGACGTCAGCCACGAGCTGCGCTCGCCGCTCACGGTGCTCGCCAACTCGGTGTCGGTGCTCGAGGCCCGCCGCGACGACCTGCCGCAGCGGGCGCAGCAGGCGCTCGACCTCGTCGCCGCCGAGGTTCGACGCTTCCAGCGGATGGTCGGCGACCTGCTCGAGATCTCCCGCATCGACGCCGGGTCTGCCGACCTCGACGTGAGCGACGTCGAGGTCGGCGAGCTCGTCCGGCGATCGTCGCGGCTGATCACGCGGGACTCCGTCCCGATCCAGATGGACGCCGAGGCGGCGGCCCTGCACGTCGCCGCCGACAAGCGGCGCTTCGAGCGGGTGATCGCCAACCTCCTCGAGAACGCCGACCGCTACGGCGGGGGGGTGACGCGCCTCGCCGTCGAGTCGACCGGTTCGTGCGTGCGCTTCCTCGTCGACGACGAGGGGCCGGGCGTGCAGCCCGCCGACCGGGAGCGGATCTTCGAGCGCTTCTCGCGCGGCTCTACTGCTGCCGGCAGCCGCGGCGCCGGCGGTGGCACCGGCCTCGGTCTGGCGCTCGTCGCCGAGCACGTCAAGCTGCACCGCGGCCGGGTGTGGGTGGAGGACCGGCCGGGGGGCGGGGCACGTTTCATCGTCGAGGTCCCGCTGGCGGCGACGCCCGAGGCTCCTCAGGTCCGGTTCATGGCCGGGACGCCGGACGAGCCCGAGACCGCACAGCTTCCCGTCGCCGCCGTCCCGCGGGCGGCAACCGGGCGCGCCGGGCGCGGCGGGCGCTCGTGAGCGCCACCGCCGGCCCCACGAGGTCGGCTCCCAAGCGGCCGGGGCGGGGGCCGGCGGGCCGGCGGGCAGCGCTGGTCGGGGC
>DAHUZG010000162.1 GCA_027306715.1 Acidimicrobiaceae bacterium | reverse complement strand
CGAGCCCGTGCCGGAGCCTGTCGAGCCCGTGCCGGAGCCCGTCGAGCCCGTGCCGGATGAGGCGCTGCCGCCGGAGCGGCCGCCGCCCGACCCCGACCTGCTGCTCGAGCCGGTGCTGCCGGTGCCGGATCCCGCCGCGGCGACGGCTGCCAGAGGTCGGCTCGGCCCAGCTGCGAGGTGCGCCGCGTACATCCCGCCGAACCCGGCGCCGGCAGAGACGACGAGCAGTGCCAGCCGATCATGTCTCATAGCGCGTACACCTCCCAGTGCACGGCGTCGTCGGGCAGCCCGCGCTCGGCGAGCGCCTCGACCACAGCCTGCACGAAGCTCTCCGATCCCGAGACGTAGATGTCGCGGCGGCGCAGGTCCCGCAGCACCGCCAAGGTGTCGTCGACCGAGATCTCCTGGCGGGAGCCGACGAGGACATGCAGCGCCCCCCGCCGCGCCTCGACGAGCTCGCGTACCTCGCTCTCGAGGGCGACGTCGCCGGCCGTCGAGGCTCGCATCACCACCACCGGCTCGCTGCGCCGGCCGAGGTCCTCGAGCAGCGCACGTGCTGAGGTGACGCCGATGCCGCCGGCGATGATCGCCACCTTCTCGCGCCGCTTGGCATGGGCCGTGAAGGCACCGTAGGGGCCTTCGACGAGCACGCGCGTCCCGGTGGCCAGCCTGGCGATGGCGCTCGAATGATCACCGATCGCCTTGACGGTGACGCGGACGAAGGGCGCCTGCGGGCGTGCCGAGAGCGTGTAGGGATGCGCTTGCCACCACAGCCCGCGTGCAAGGAAGCGCCATTCGAAGAACTGGCCGCCGGAGATCGCCAGCTCTTCGAGCCGCTTGCCGGTGAACACGATCGACGTCACGCCGTCGGCCTCGACCTTGGTGGCGTGCACACGCAGGTCGTGGCGTATGCTGCGCAGGATCGGCAGCCCGAAGCGATAGGCGAGCACGACGCCGGCGGTGGCCGCCCAGATCGCTCCCCACAGCGCCTGGGTGAGGGGATGGCCGACGAAGGAGGGTCCGAGGACGACCTCGTGGACGAACGCCAGAGCAAAGGCGAGATACATCGCCAGATGGATCGCCCACCAGGTCTCGCGGCGGAGCCGGCGGCGGATCTGGTGGATCGAGACGACGCTGACGACGACGAGCAGGCCGAACCCGATGATCGCCACGAGCATGCCCGAGTAGCTCGAGATGAACTGGCTCAGCTGGTGCAAGACGCCGGTCTTCGAGGCGACCGCGTAGGCGTAGGTCAGCAACACGGCATGCAGCACGATCAGCGTGATCGGCCACGGTGCCAGCCTCCGGTGCCAACGGAGGAGGCCGTCCTGGCCCACGACGCGCTCGACGAACGGGAGCCGGCTCACGAGCAGGATCATGCACAGCGCGAGGTACGTGCCCGCCATCCCCGTGAGGTTGCCGAGGAACATCGCCACGCCGCCCGGTGCCCGCAGCTGGGCCGAGCTCTCGACGAGGACGGTGAGGGCGATCGTGACGCCGAATCCTGCTGCCGCTACGGCGAGCGCGACGTCGACCTGGCGGGGCCGCGGCGCCGGGCTGAGCCGGCGGACAGGAGCCGGCGTTGGTGCTCGCCCCTGGCGCTCACGGGCGCCGGCCGGAGCCGCCGCCGTCATCGCCGCACTCCTGATGCCGGCGCCTGCGCCGAGGCGACGCCCGCTCGAGCGAGGCTCAGGCCGCGCCCCCTCGAAGGGCTCGGGGCGCGGCCCGGTGCAGAGAGTGCCCACGTCATGGTGCCCACGCTAACGAGCCAAGCTGACGCGGCGGTGAAGCCGACCGGCGGCCGGCGCGCCGTGTCGTCCGGCGCCTGCGAGGAGCCACAGAAGGCCCCCGCCACCGGCCCGCGTCGGCGGTCCGAGGGCGGCGCGCACCCAGGCGGCGATGGCCTGGCTGTCGACCGCGCCGAGCGAGACGAGGACCGCGCCGACGCCGTTGCGGCTGACAAAGCGCCGCAGGGCGGCGCTGTCGGCGGGACCGATCGTCCCGGCGACCATCTTGCCGTAGACGGCGACGCGGTCGCCGACCTCGAGCCTGGCGAGTTCCGAGCGGGCGGCTGTGCTGTCAAGCGACGGTGCCCGGCTCACGCGGACGAGATCAACATCACGGCGTCCGACGAGGACGTAGAGGCTGTCGTGTCGCCGGTCGATCAGCGAGACGCGCCCGACGAGCGCAGGTTCGCGCCCGGAGCCCGGGCCTCGCCCGGTTGCCAGCACGACGATCCGTGTCGCCAGGATGCCTCGGGTCGTCGCCACGACCTTCGGCAGGCCGGGCTCGGGGATCGTGAGCGGCGAGTCGGCAAGCAAGGCCTCGACCACCTCCGGGCGAAGCGGGCTCGGGAACTCGCTGGCGCTGCCGTCACGGGTCGGGATGAGGGCGTACCCGCCGAGCATCTCGAAGCGGAAGCGGTCGAGCGCCTGCCAGAGCATGGGGGCGTCGTCGTACGGGGTGGGGTAGGGATAGGTGAGCACGGTCGTGCCGGGAGGGATCGCTGCGAGGCCCCTCGGTGCCTCGGCGGGATGCAGCACCACCCTGAACGAGCGGTAGGGCTCGGCCGGGAGCATCGTGGCCAGCACCGCCGCGGCGACAAGGGGCGGAACCGCGCAGCGACCGGCACGGCGATAGGGGCCGGGCAGGCGCCGGGGTGCCCGCCGTGCCGGCTGCTCGCCGCGCCACGCAGCGACGCCCGAGGCGAGGATCGCCGCGGCGTAGAACGCGACGTCGAGGGCGAAGCGGACCGGCAAGGCGCTGGCGAGCAGCGGGATGCGTCCGAGAAGCGCGAACGGCAGGATCGTTGGGCCGACGGGGTGGCCGTCGACATGCAGTCGTGGCCCGAGCGAGAGCAAGAAGGTGGCGCCGGCGACAAAGGCGTACAGCAGCGGCCAGCCGCGCCGCCTGTAGGCGACGACGAGCCAGACGAGCACCGCGAGCAGCGGGGCGCCCAGGTAGGTGTCGTTCTCGGCGAGGTTCGAGCCGACGAAGCCCGAGGCGATCGCGGCGAGATGGGTCGGGGCGAGGGCCTCGGTCGCGGTCGGCAGCACGAGCCCGAGCAGGTCGGCGTGGAAGACGTTGACGCTGCCCTGTGCCGGACCGGAGTAGCGGTACGGGCCGGCGAGCATGACACCGAGAGGAAAGGCTGCGACTGCCGCCAGGAGGCCGGCGGCGGCGGCGATCCCCGCCCCCGCTCGTCGCAGCCGCTGCGCAACCTCGTGCCGGCGCGCAGCCGCCAGCGCGATGCCGGCGATAAGCGCCGTGACAAGCGTCGTGGCGAGGACCTCGGCAGAGATGAGCAGCTGCGCTGCGCAGAGCGCCCCGAGGGTGAGCCCGGACCTGCTGCTCGCCCTCTGCTGGCGCACGAACAGCTCGTTGGCCGCCTCGAAGATGAGTGGCGGGAGCGGCACGAAGATGAGGTCGAGGTGCAGCGATCCCTGGGCGAGCATGTACGGCGAGAAGCCGTAGAGAAGCCCCCCGGCGAAGGCGCCGACGCTGTCGCTGCTCCAGCGGCGGAGCACGGCGTAGGCTGCCAGCGCGGAGAGCGTGAAGGCGAAAAAGCGCAAGAGGTTGAGGCTGGCGACAGGGCTGACGAGCACGGTCAGCGGCGCTGCCAGCAACCCGAGCAGCGGCATCGTCGTGTTCTCGGCAAGGTTCACGCCGAGCGGCGCGTTGATCGCCGTCGTCACCAACGGATCGAGGCCGTGGGCGAGCGCATGCGGGGTCCAGGCGAGGAACCACGTCGTCTGCACGACGTCGAGCCCGAACGCCGTCGGCAGCGCGTGCGGGTCGCCCGGCCAGATCGGGTACTCGAGCGCCCAGCTGAGGGCGCCGTAGGCGCCGGCCGCCAACGCGCCGGCGCGCCAGCTGCGCCGCCGGGGCCCGTCGGCAGCGGAGGTCGGCACGGGAGCGGGTCGGCAGGGCAGCTCCTCTGCCGGAGATGCGCTCAGCGCTGCAGGTTCGCCCGCAGGAATTCGACGGTCACCGGCCACGAGCGGGCCGCCGCCACGGGATGGGAGAACATCGGGTTGAGGTGGTTCTCGAAGGCATGGCCCACCCCCGGCTGGACGAGCACCTCGGTGTTGTCCTGGTTGTTGTAGGCCACGATGATCTGCGCCACCTGCTCGAAGGGAAGGAACGGGTCGGCACCGCCGAAGTGGAACAGCGCCGGGCAGCTGAGGCGCTGGCCGCGTTCGAGCAGCCCGGCGACGCCGGAGCCGTAGTAGGAGACGCAGGCGTCCACTCCGCCGCCGGCGGCGAGCTGGTACGAGAGGGTCCCGCCGAAGCAGTAGCCGATCACCCCGACCGGTCCCTGTGCCTCGGGGAGCCGGCGCAGGTGCTGAAGCGACGCCTGCAGGTCCGAGAGCCGGCGCCCCTCGTCGATCTCGCCGAAGTAGCGCTGCGAGACGGCGAAGCCCTTCTCGAGCGCCTCTTCGCCCGGTTCGATCGCCACGCCGGGCTCGATGCGGTGGAAGACGTCGGGGCAGAGGACGACGTAGCCGAGAGCGGCGAGGTCGCTCGCCTTGGCGCGGACGTAGTCGTTGACACCGAAGATCTCCTGCAGCAGGAGAAGCCCCGGGCCGCCGCCGCCGTCGGGGATGAAGACGGTGTCGCTCGAGCTCGTTCCGTCGTCGTAGGGCACCGTCTCGGCTCGTGTCGTCGGCATGGCCGACACAGTGTCACGCCGCTGCGCGACCTGCCAGCGGAAGGCCACGCTCTCTCGGGCGAGGCACCGCGACCTACTCGACGAGCACCCTCGCCGTCGCCTTGGTCGTGCTCCGCCGGGCGAGCTCCCTGCCGAACGCCGCCGCGCCGGACGCCTCCGCTCTTTTGCCGAGCTCTCGTGGACCGAAGGACGCCTCGCCGAGGACGACTGCACCCCTGGCCTCGAGCGCTTGACGCATCGCGGGCAGCGCCCCTTTCGGGGCGACGGCGAAGGTGCAGAACACCCCGACGGCCTTGCCCCCGAGCCGGGGCAGTCCGGCCAGCCAGGCCCGCATGGCCTTGGCCGGGCGAACCCCGGCGACCACGAAGCCCTCGACCCAGCTCCCCACCACCACGACGTCGGCAGCTGCCAGCTCCGCCAGCCCCACCCTGGCGATCGGAAGCACCCTCACCTGATCTCCCCGTTCGGAGAAGCCCCCGGCGATCGCATCGGCGGCGCGAGCGGTCCTGCCGCCGGCGCTCTCGTAGCAGACGAGCACCCGCCGCTGCCTGCTCGACCCGTCGCCGTCCGGGCGCGTCGGCCGGGCCGGCCGCGCCGGTCCGGCGTCGAGCACCGCGGCCGCGGCGCGCCGGCCCTGCGCCATCGCCTCGACCACGGTGGCCGGCCCGATCAGGGCGTCGCCGACCGCCCACAGACGCTCGGTGACCGGCAAAGAGGCACTCCACAGGCCGATCTCGCGCCCGAGGGCCAGCGTTCCGACCGGCAGGTGGTCGGCGAAGGCAGATGCCGGGGAAGCGAGGATGCCGCTCGCGCTCCAGCTCCGGTCAGCGACGCCCGACGTCGCCCGGCGCACCGGCGTGCCCGGGAGGGCGCCGGTGAACGCCGGGTCAACCCTGTAGCCCATCGCCATCACGACGAGGTCGATGCCGAGGACCTCGGGATCTCCGGCGACGACCGTCGGGCGACGATCCGCCGCTGCCTGGGTCGTGCGGGCCAGCTCTGCGCCAAAGACCCGGCCATCCTTTCCGCGCAACGCGGTCAGCGTGCGCAAGAAATGGACCTCGACACCCTCGTAGCGGGCTTCGGCGAGCTCGTCGGGGCGGGTGAGGGCGAAGCGCTCGTCGAGCCAGTCGACGCAGGTGGCCTCGAGCCCGAGGCGTCGTGCCGATCGGGCCACGTCCATCGCGGTGTTGCCGGCTCCGAGCACGAGCACCCGCGGTACCGGGCGTCCCGGCGCGCCGGGGTCCTCCGCCAGGCCGAACGCGGCGCGGAAGGCCGCCGCGTCCATCCCGTCGCCGAGCGTTGCCTTGGCGGCCTGCAAGAACGTCGTGGCGTCGGTGACCCCGTCGAGCTCGGCACCGGGCAGCGACAGCCGCAGCGGCATGCCGGCGCCACAGGCCGCAATGACGGCGTCATGGGTCTCGAGAAGCTGCTCGAGGTCCTCTGGGCGGATCTCGGTGCCGCAGCGCAGGTCGACGCCGGCGCTGGCGAGCTGATGCCACGGCCGGGCGGCAACGGCCTCGGGGAGGGTGAAGTCGGGGATCCCCCAGTTGCACAGACCACCCGGAACGGCATCCTTCTCGTAGACGGTGACTGAAGCGCCTGCTTCGAGAAGCTCCCAGGCCGCGCCCGCGGCGCCGGGACCGGAGCCGATGATCCCGACCGACAGCTCGCCGGTCGGCGCAGCGGGAGCTGGCGGCGGCACCGGGAGCATGTCGGCGACGAAGCGCTCGAGCGCCCCGATGGCGACGGGAGTGCCGCCCGCGAGCGACCAGCTGCAGGACCCCTCGCACTGAGCTGATTGGTTGCACACCCGGGAGCAGATGTCGGGAAGCACCGAGGTGCGCCGCAGGACCTCGTGCGCGCCCTCGAGGTCGCGGGCGCGGATCGCGGCGATGAAGCCGGGGATGTCGTTGTGCGCCGGGCAACCCCGCACGCAGGTCGGATCGGGGCATTGCAGGCAGCGTCCGGCCTCGGCGAGCGCTTCGGCCCAGCCGGTGATCCCGGAGCGGATCTCGCTCACGTCGCCGAGCAGGCTCGCCGGGTGGGCGAGCCTCGCCTCGACGCGGGGGGCGACGAGAATTGGCCCGTCGACGACGACGGCCGAGAACGGGCAGGTGCGCACGCACTGCCGGCAGCCGACACAGAGATCGCTGTCGGCGAGCGCAACCCAGTGGCCGGTGTCCATCGACAGCGCCCCCGTCGGGCAGCGGATGACGCACTCCTGGCACCCTGCGCAGCGGTCGGTGAGGACCCTGACGTCGAGGTGGGTGGGTGCGACCGGTGCCGACATCTCGCGGATAGTCATCAGCGAATCTCCTTACCTAGTCCGCCGCGTGCATGATGAGGTACAGGACTGCCGCCACGGCCCCGCATCCGAGGACCAGACCGAGAGTCGCCAGGCGCACGCCTAGCCCGCTGCGGCTGATCGAGACCAGCTCGCGCCCGGTGATGCGCCAGGTGCTCCAGGCGGCCGCCAGGGTGCCGAGGGCCACGACCGCGATCTGGATGACGACGATCCAGCTGTTGGTGGCGAGGGAGAAGGAGTAGATCGGCGAGGAGGAGGAGGAGAAGCCGAAGATGTGGGCTGCTGCCGGGACGACCCTCGCCGAGTGCTGGAAGAACTTCGGCAGCTGGCGGGCGAAGTAGTCCGCCCCGACGACGGGGATGAGGCCGTAGGAGACGGGGAGGAAGTAGGCGCGGAACCGGGAGCTGCTGTCGGCGAAGCTGCCCGGTCGGGAGAGCTCGACGTCGCGCCGGGCGAGGAGGGCTGCTATTCCACGGACCACTCCGGCGGTGGCGAGCGCGCCGAGGCCGATGACCCCGAGGTAGTCGACGGGGTTCGGGTAGTGAGGGAAGTGGAGGTTCCTGTTCATCCAGTTCTCGACGCTCGCATAGGCCGTGGTGGCGTTGATCTGCTGGTAGAGCACGAGGCCCCAGAGGAGCGTGATCGCCCAGGCAACGTCGGCACGGCGCCGCCGCGGCGCGACGACGGAGGTGAGGGGCTTTTGCAGGAACAGCCCGACGTTGTCCTCCGGGCAGGACTTGTAGCACTCGCTGCACAGCCCGCAGTAGAGGTTCGAGTCGGCGCTCCCCGGCCAGGTGTACCAGGGACAGCCGAAGCCGTCCGTTCCGCCGCGCATGCAGTCTTTGGTCTTGCAGGTGAGGCAGACCTCGCGGTCACGGGTGCGGAAGCCGGCCACCGTTCCCATCGAGCCGACGGTGCCGATGAGCGAGGTGAGCGGGCAGATGTAGCGACAGAAGGTGCGCCGCTCGAAGACCAGGAAGAAGGCGAGTGCGGTGCCGACGATGCCGATCACCATGAAGCTCGTCGCCGCCGGGTTGCCCGGTCCGGCGATGTTGAAGAACTCCTCGATCCAGGTGAGGAGGAGGAACGAGACGACCGGGATGAGGAAGCCGAGGCGGGCGAGCGGCTCGGGGAACTTCCTGCCGAGGCCCAAGGTCTTCTGCGTGCGCTGGAACAAGGTGCGGCGCTGGATCCACTCCGCGAAGCCGCCGAAGGGGCACATCGCGCACCACGCCCGGCCGACCACGACCATCATCACGAACACGAGGCAGAACCAGACGTACCAGGTGATCGCGGCGCCGAAGTTGAGGCCCGGGACGGCGGTGCCGAGCAGCCCGACGAAGATCACCGTCCAGAAGACGATCTGGTTCGGCAGGATCAGGAGGAACTGGAACTTCCGGTTGCGCACGAGGCGCGCGACGAGGGGATGACGGAGAAGGTCCAGCCCCGGCGAGGGGTCGGAGGGGCCGAAACGCTCGGCGAGGCCCTCGCGCTCGGGCGGGCGCAGCCGCACCGCGACGGGCACCGGATCGGCCAGGCGAGCTGCTCGGTCCTGGGTCTCGAGCGCCATGTGCACCTCCGTACTTGAGTGTAGTTGTCACCTACACGTAGGACCGTAGAACTACGCGTTCATCACCGTACTACTACTGGACACAATGTCAAGTCTATAGCTACACTTAGTTCGTGAACCTGACGCTCTCGAAGCGGGGCGACTACGTCGTGCGCTCGGCGATCTGCCTCGCCCGGGCGTTCGGATCGGGCGCGCCGACGAAGCGACACCGGGTCTCGGCAGAGATGGGGGTGCCCCGCACCTTCGTCTCCCAGATCCTCGGCGACCTCGTCCACGCCGGTCTCGCCGTCTCCTCGTTCGGCAGGGATGGCGGCTACCGCCTCGCCCGCCCACCGGCCGAGGTGAGCCTGCTCGAGGTCGTCGAGGCCGGCGAAGGCCCGCTCGCCCCCGAGGCGTGCGCCCTCGGCGACGGTCCGTGCCACTGGGACGTGGTCTGTCCTCTCCACGAGAGCTGGGGCGCAGCGAGCTCGGCTCTGCGACGCGAGCTCGCTGCCACGAGCCTCGCCGACGTCGCCGAGCGGTCGCGGGCGATCGAGGCCGGCAGCTACCCGGTCCCCGCCGACGCCCACCGCCGAGCGGTACCGACGGTGTCGGTGGCCGACTCGGTCCGGGTCGAGCTCGCGGCCGCGGTCGTCGCCGCCAGGCTGCGGGGGCGTGGGTCCTGGCTCGCTCCCCACGTCGAGGCCGCCGCCGCCGAGGGCGAGGCCATCCGCGTGCGCGTCGGGCCCGGGGGGCCGACCTGGCTCGGAAAGACCGTCGCAGTGCGCCTCTCTGAGCCGGAGGAGGCCGACGGGGCCCTCATCATCCCCCTTGTCTGGGAGGCGACCGGCCCGCCGGGGCTGTTCCCGCGTTTCGATGGCGAGCTGCGGCTCTCCGCCGTCGACCCCGGGCGGGTCGAGCTGGCCCTGGCTGGTCGCTACCGTCCTCCGCTCGGCCGTGCCGGGCAGGCGCTCGACGAGACGGTTCTCACCCACGTCGCCCGTGCCACCGTGCGCGCCTTCCTCCGCAGGGTGGCCCGAACCCTCGAGGACGAGCCGAGAGGCGGACACAGCTGAGCTGGGCGAGCCGTGGCCGGGCTCCGGGGCGGACCGGGGCCCGGCGCCCTACGGGAGCGCCGTGCTGCGCGGGCTCGGCGGGCGCCGGCTGCTCGCCGGCTGCTCCTCGAGCGCACGGGCGAGCCGGCGGAGAAAGGCGCGAAGGGTCCGGCGAGCCCGCCGTTCGAGCTCGGGGCCGGCGAGGAGGAGGCCGTTGTCGGGATCCTGACGCCAGGTTCCCTCGACCCGCAGCTCGCTGCGCTCGGCATCGAGGGCCACGAGCGACACCTCCGCCTCGAGGTGACTGCCGGGCACCGAGCCGGCGAGCTGCCAGACGAGCAGGTAGCGCGCCGGTTCGCCGTCCCGGCTGCTCGGGCCGACCTGGACGAGGGACACCTCGTCGACCCGGGCCGACCGGCGCCGCGACCTCGGCGTCACGCTCTCGAGGCCGGCCGCGCCGTCCTCGACAGCGGCCGCGGCGAGCGCGCCGAGGACGCTCGTGACGCGTGTCAGCGCGAGGTCCAGGGCGCCCTCGGACAGCTCGACCTGGACGACGTCGGCAACGTCGACGGCGACCGGGTGCGAGCGGTGGGCGTCGGCGGGCACCGCGTAGGTGCCCGCCTCGATGGCTGCGTCACGCGCCGCGACCTCGGCAAGGGTGGTCCTCGAGAGCAGCTCCCGCAGGGTCGCGGTCGCCTGTGACCACGTCTCGTGCAGCGGGCAGACGGCCTCCCAGCGGCACGGTCCCTCGCCCAGAGCACAGCGCTCGGAGCGCAGCGGGCCCTCGGCGGCCTCGATGACCTCGAGCACGCTGATCTCCGCGGGCGGCCGGGCGAGGCGGTAGCCGCCGTCGCGTCCTGCCTTCGAGGTCGCCAGCCCGGAGCGCACGAGGTCGGCGAGGATCTGGGAGGCGAAGGTCTGAGGCACCTCGGTCTCGGCGACGACCTCCCGGATCTTGCGGTGGGTGCCCACCTCGAAGGATCGGGCGAGCGAGATCGCCGAGCGCATCACGTAGTCGCCCCGCTTCGACAACGTCATGTCCATAGCTGAAGGTCCACTCCTCTTCTGAACGAGTCTACTCAACGCCTTCTCGCTGTTGCGGCTCGGCGCGCTCGACCCGGTCGGGACGACGAACAGGTGTTCGAGAAAACGGTATGCTCGGGACCGTGCTGCTGCAAGGGAACCTGCTCGACGCCGCCTCGGCCGGCCCCGGTGGGCTTGCCGGCCAGGTCGAGCGCCTGTCGCTCGCTCACCGGGCCTGGGTGGACCTTCGCCCGGGCTGGTTCGGGGCGGCGGACGAGCTGTTCGAGCGGCTCGCCGGCGGGGTGCGGTGGCGGGCGGAGCGGCGCCCGATGTACGAGCGCGTCGTCGAGGTGCCGCGCCTTGTGTTCTTCGCGGGCGAGGACGAGCCGCTGCCGGCGGCCGAGCTCGTCGAGGCGCGAGCGCTGCTCGACGACTACTACCGCGACGAGCTCGGGGAGCCGTTCCGCACCGTGGGCATGTGCCTGTACCGCGACGGGCGCGACAGCGTCGCCTGGCACGGCGACCGGATCGGGCGCGGCCGGCGGGCCGATACGATCGTCGCCATCGTCTCGCTCGGCGCCCGGCGGACCCTTGCCCTGCGGCCCCGCGGCGGGGGCGAGGCGCTGCGCTTCGAGGTCGGCCGCGGCGACCTGCTCGTGATGGGCGGGAGCTGCCAGCGCACGTGGGAGCACGCGGTGCCGAAGACGGCGCGACCGGTCGGACCTCGCATCAGCGTCCAGTTCCGTCCCCGCGGCGTGCTCTGAGCGCCGCCCGCCGGGTGACACCGGTCTGGCGCCGTCGCGGCGGCAGGAGGGGACTCGACACGGCCGCGACGATGCGCTCGGCGGGCAACGGCCCCTCAGGTCGCTCGGCGGCCAGGGGGGCGCCGGTTTCCGCCCCCGCGGCGCGCCGGGCGAGAATGGACAGGTGACCGCCTCCGAAGCGAGCCGCCGCCACGTCGCCGCCGACCTCTCCCGCGTGATCGCCGGCGACGTCTTGTTCGGGGAGGCGTACCGGGCCGTCTATGCCACCGACTCCTCGAACTACCGCCACCTGCCGGTGGGGGTCGTCTGTCCCCGCAGCGAGGACGACATCCTCGAGACGCTGCGGATCTGCCGCGAGCACGGGCTGGCGGTCACCGCCCGCGGCGCCGGCACGAGCCTCGCCGGGCAGGCGTGCAACGAGGCTGTGGTGATCGACTGCAGCCGCCACCTGACGGCCATCCGGTCGATCGACGAGACGGCCCGCCTCGCCGTGGTCGAGCCCGGCGTCGTGCTCGACGACCTGCGCCGCCACGCCGAGCGCCGGGGGCTCACCTTCGGGCCGGACCCGGCGACTCACGCCTGGTGCACGATCGGCGGGATGGTCGGCAACAACTCCTGTGGGACCCACGCCCTCTCTACCGGCAAGACCGTGGACAACGTCGAGAGGCTGCGGGCGATCACCTACCGCGGCGAGGCGCTGGAGCTCGGGCCGATGGACGAGGAGGCGCTCGCCTCGGCGCGCCGCGCCGGCGGGAGCCTGGCGCAGCTGGCGGCGTCGCTGTCGGCGCTGATCGCCGGCAACGCCGACCTCGTCCGCGCCCGCTATCCGCAGATCCCGCGACGGGTGTCGGGCTACAACCTCGACGAGCTGCTTCCCGAGCGCGGCTTTCATCTCGCCCGTGCCCTCGTCGGCAGCGAGTCGACCTGCGCCCTTGTCACCGAGGCGACGCTGCGCCTCTCGAAAAGCCCGCGCCACCGGCGCCTCGTCGTCCTGGCCTACCCGGACGTCTACGTCGCTGCCGACCACGTCCCGGATGTGCTCGGGTTCGGCCTTCTCGGCCTCGAAGGCTTCGACGAGGTGCTGATCGGCCAGATGCGTGCCGCCAGGCTCAACCTCGGCGACCTGCCGCTGCTGCCTGCGGGCGGCGGCTGGCTCGTCGCCGAGCTCGGCGCCGACGAGGCGGCGGAGGCCGACAGCCGCGCCGGGACGCTGGCGCGGGCCGCCCCCGGCGCCAGCGCGGTGGCGAGCTTCACCCGCCCCGAGGAGCAAGCCGGGATCTGGCGGATCCGCGAGTCCGGGCTCGGCGCGACCGCCCGCCCCCCCGGGCGCCCGCCCAACCTCGAGGGTTGGGAGGACGCCGCGGTGGCTCCGGAGCACCTGGGCGAGTACCTGCGCGGGATCCGCTCGCTGTGGGGCGAGTACGGCTACTCAGGCGCGTGGTACGGGCACTTCGGTCAGGGATGCGTACACACGCGAAACAACTTCGACCTGGCGAGCGAGCACGGGCTGCGCGCCTACCGCTCGTACGTCGAGCGCGCTGCCGACCTCTGCGTCTCGCTCGGCGGGTCGCTCTCGGGCGAGCACGGAGACGGCCAGGCACGCAGCGAGCTGCTCGTGAAGATGTTCGGCCCCGAGCTCGTCGCCGCGTTCGGGGCCTTCAAGGCTGCCTTCGACCCGGACGCGAAGATGAACCCCGGTCGCATCGTCGACCCTCGCCCGTTCGACGCCGACCTCCGCCACGGGCCGGCGCACCGCCGCCGCTCGCTCGGCCCGACGCGGTTCGCGCTGCGCGCCGACGGTGGAGACCTTCAACGCGCCGCCGACCGATGCGTCGGGGTCGGCCGCTGCCGGCGCGACGACCTCGGGGTGATGTGCCCCTCCTACCGGGTGACCCGCGACGAGATGCACTCCACGCGCGGGCGCGCCAAGCTGCTCGCCGAGGTCTTCCAGGGCGAGGTGACGCCGGCGACGTGGCGCAACGACGACCTCTTCGAGGCCCTCGAGCTCTGCCTGTCCTGTAAGGGCTGTGCTGTCGACTGCCCCACGAAGGTCGACATGGCGACCTACAAGTCGGAGTTCCTCTCGCACTACTACGAGGGCCGGTTGCGCCCCCGCTTCGCCTACGCCCTCGGGCTCGTGCCGTGGTGGCTGCGACTGGCCGGGGCCGCGCCCGGGCTCGCCAACGCGCTGCTCGGCGGGCACGCCCTCGGCAGGGCGCTGAAGCGCGCCGCCGGGATCTCGCCCGAGCGCCCGGCGCCGCGCCTGGCGCCGGTCGGCTTCCGGCGCCAGCTCCGCC
>DAHUZG010000161.1 GCA_027306715.1 Acidimicrobiaceae bacterium | reverse complement strand
GAGGGAGCTGAGTTGGTAGGCCGGTAGGCTGACGAGGGCGTTGCCGCAGGCGACCGGTCGGGCGGCGGGTCGGGCGGCGGGTCGGGCGACAGGAGCGGGAACGGTGCCGATTTCGAGACAGCGGCGCCGTGGCGCCTCGGGCGGGATCGGGCTCGCAGCCCTGGTCGCAGCGGCCCTTCCGGCGGCGGCCCTGCCGGCGGCAGCCGCGACAGCGCCGGCGGCAGCCGCGACAGTGCCGGCGGCAGCCCGGGCGCCGGCACAGGAGCTCGCCGCAGCCGTCGCCGCCATCCGCCACGAGCCCGGGGTGAGCGAGACCCGCAGGGTCGTCAACAACGCCGCCAGAGCCGTCTACCGGTTCGAGATCGGCAAGCTGAGCGGCGAGATGCACCTGTCGGTCACCGAGAAGAACCAGCGGGGGACCCTCGACATCGAGAAGGTGCGGAAGGACGCCTACATCAAAGGCAACGCCTTCGGGCTCAGCTTTCTCGGGCTCACCGTCAACGCCGCCGCCGCCCGAGCCGGCGCCTGGCTCGTCGCCTCGGCCACAGGCGGCTTCGGCAAGGCCGTCACGGGCGGCCTCACCGTGGCCGCCACCGCGGCGCAGTTCGTCGTCCCGCCGTCCGTGAGCTTCACGGCGACGCCGGCCACGACGCGGCGGGGACTGCGGGTGCTCGGGATGACGGCGAGCACGAGCACGAGCTCGTTGACGATCTACCTGCGGGCGACCGGGCCGCCGCTCCCCGTCGAGGTGACCGAGGACGTCTCGGGGACCACCGAGGTGGTCGTCTACACCTGGCACAAGGTGCCGGCGGTGGTCGCGCCGACCGGCGCCGTGCGGTTCAGGAGCTCCTGGCTCTCAGCCGGCTAGGCGAGCGCCACGGCGCCGGCTAGGCGCTGGCTCGGCGACCGGCTAGGCGAGCGCCACGGCGAGGCTGACCGGCTCCATCCCGTGCGCCTCGGCGACGGGGGCGTAGGCGATCGAGCCGCCGGCGGTGTTCAGCCCGAGCGCCAACGAGGGGTCGAGGCGGAGAGCCTGCTTCCAGCCGAGAGCCGCGATCGCGATCGTGTAGCGCAGCGTGGCGTTGGTGAGGGCGTGGGTCGAGGTGTGCGGCACCGCGCCGGGCATGTTGGCCACGCAGTAGAAGACCGAGCCGTGCACCATGAACGTCGGGTCGGAGTGCGTCGTCGGCCGTGTCGACTCGAAGCACCCGCCCTGGTCGACGGCGATGTCGACGAGGACCGACCCCGGCCTCATCCGTGCCACGAGGTCGTCGGTGACAAGCCGCGGGGCCTTGGCGCCCGGCACGAGCACGGCCCCGATGACGAGGTCGGCGTCGAGGCACGCCTCCTCGAGGGCGTGCTCGTTCGAGGCCAGCGTCCGTAGCTGCCCGCGGTAGACGGTGTCGGCTGATCGCAGCTTGGCGAGGTCACGGTCGAGCACGGCCACCTCGGCGTGCATCCCCGCGGCGATGGCCGTGGCGTTCATCCCGGCGACGCCGGCGCCGATGACGACGACCCGGGCGGGCCGCACCCCCGGGACGCCCGACATCAGCACGCCGCGACCGCCCCCCGGCCGCTGCAGGTGCTCGGCGCCGACGAGCGGGGCCATCCGACCCGCCACCTCGCTCATCGGCGCCAGCAGCGGCAGGCTGCCGTCCGGCAGCTGGACGGTCTCGTAGGCGATGCCGACGGTGCCGGCCCTGAGAAGCGCATCGGTGCACTCGCGCGATGCGGCGAGGTGGAGGTAGGTGAAGAGGACGAGGTCGTGGCGCAGCCGGTGGTACTCCTC
>DAHUZG010000160.1 GCA_027306715.1 Acidimicrobiaceae bacterium | reverse complement strand
GGAGGGTCGGCTCGAGGACGTCCTTGCCGGAGCGAGCGCCTACTGCGAGCTGCTCGGGACGACCCTGGCCGGCCAGCTGCTCGCCGAGCGCGCCCTTCGTGGCGCCGGGCGTCAGGCCGCGCCAGGATCGGGCACCGAGGTAGCGGCCGCCGCCGGTGAGAGCGAATTCTTCGCCGGCGAGACCCTGGCAAGGGCGACAGGGCTTCGTCGCCTCGTCACCGGGGGCGCCGCTCGCCTGGATGCGTTGATGCCGACGGCGCCGGTGAGCTGAATTGCCGATCGTGCCGTGCCGTTAGCCCTGCCAGCAGCAGGATTGACGCGGCTGTCGCGCTGTCATTGAGAGGCCTGATCGGCGATCTGAGGCTATGCATTCCACAAATCTGGCGTTCCGGGGTCCTCTGTCATTGAACGAGCACCGCTCTCGCGACGGCGCGCCATTGAGCCCCCTGACGACTGGGCGGCCCTCGAACCTGCTGATGATCGGCGAGCCGACGGACGGCGGCTGGGCGCCGGCGCCGGCAATGCGACCTCGACGCGCCAACCCCTTCCCCGGGCACGAGGGCTCCGGGCGTCGGCGAGATGCTGGCACAGCTGGGTCAGCTAACCCTGAGTCCGACGCGTCCGTTGCACATGGCGCCTCGAATGCGCGAAGCTCGGGCCGTGGACAAGGCTGACCTGGACCGCCTGCTGGCGCGTCTGCTCGACCTCGACGGCTCCGACCTGCACGTGAAGGTCGGCTCTCCGCCGCGAGTCCGCGTCAACGGCGACCTGCTCCGCCTCCGCGACGAGCCGATCATCGCTGCGGCCGACGTCGAGCACCTCGCCCGGACGATCACCCAGGAGCGGACCTGGAAGGAGTTCGAGGCGCACTTCGAGTCCGACTTCGCCTACTCGGTGCCCCAGCTCGGTCGCTTCCGGGTGAACGCCTTCCGCCAGCGGGGATCGATCGGCATGGTCTTCCGGCGGGTCCATTCGGTCACCCGGTCGATCGAAGAGCTCGGGCTGCCGGCGGCGGTTCGGCGCCTTGCCGAGGAGCCGAGCGGGATCGTCCTTGTCACCGGGCCGACGGGCTGTGGCAAGACGACGACGCTGGCGTCGATGATCGACCACATCAACCGCACCCGGGAGTGCCACATCGTCACGATCGAGGATCCGATCGAGGTCCTCCACCGCGACGAGCTGGCAGCGATCAACCAGCGCGAGGTCGGCTTTGACACCGAGAGCTTCGCCGCGGCGCTGCGCTCGGCGCTACGCGAGGATCCCGACATCATCTTCATCGGCGAGATGCGGGACCCCGAGACAGTCGCCACCGCGCTCACCGCAGCCGAGACCGGTCACCTCGTGCTCTCCACGCTGCACACGATCGACTCGGTCGAGACGGTCAACCGCATCATCGACTTCTTCCCCTCGGCTCAGCAGCGCCAGGCTCGCATCTCACTTGCCGGGACGCTTCGCGGAACGATCTGCCAGCGTCTGGTCTCGACCGCGGACGGGAACGGCCGCGTCCCTGCCGTCGAGGTGATGGTGGTGAACGGCCGGATCCAGCAGTGCATCATCGACCCGACCCACACGGCAGCGATCGCCGAGATCGTCACCGAGGGTGAGTACTACGGGATGCAGTCCTTCGCGCAGGCGCTGATGCAGCTGCTGCGGGACGGCGCGATCAGCCCTCGGGCGGCGATGGCGGCAGCGCCGGTGCCCCACGACCTGCGCCTGATGCTGCAGCGCCAGGGCCTCGCGCTCTCGATCCTGAACTGATCGGCCTCGTCGTCGACGACCTCGGCGAGCGCGCGGTCATCGCAGCCATACCGCTGCGATGTCGGCGCCGAAGAGGAGAGCGACGAACGTGCCGGCAGCGAGGAAGGGTCCGAGCGGGATGGCTGACTTCCTCCCCGCGGCGCCGCTGAGGAGCAGCCCGACCCCGGTGAGCCCGGCGAGCACCATCCCGGTCGTGAGCCCGACGGCAGCGATGCGGACACCGAGCCAGCCGAGGAAGGCGCAGCAGAGCGGGGCGAACCGGACGTCACCGAAGCCGATCGAGCGCGGCGCGACCATGAAGATGGCGAAGAAGAGCAGGAATGCGACCGCACCCGCACCGCCTGCGGTGGCGAGCGCGCTCCAACGGTGCGTCACCGCGGAGGCGACGACGAGCAGCGGAGCGCCGGCTGCTGCAGTCGCATAGACGACGGGCGTCGGGATCCGCCGGTGCTCGAGGTCGATCACCGTGGCAGCGACGAGCCCGACCGTGAGCACGAGGAAGGCCGGCAGCACCGCCGGCGAGCTGATCCTCCATCCGACAAGAGCAAAGGTTGCCCCCGTGCCGATCTCGAGCAGCAGGTACCGCCACGCGATCACGCTCTTGCAGTGGCGGCACCGGCGCCTTCGCAGCACGAACGACACGACGGGGATGTTGTCGAGACCACGGAGCGGAGTCGCGCACGACGGGCACTGCGATCCCGGTCGGACGATCGAGAGCCCGGCCGGGACCCGATGTGTGACCACGGTGAGGAACGAGCCCATCACGAGCCCGATCACGCCCGAGACGGCGATGCGATAGGCGGTCACAGCAAGAGTGACGACAGCTCAACCATGCCCGCTCCAGGCACAAACGTGCCATCTTGGAGCTCCGGCCTCAGCACGCCGTCACACACAGTGGGAAAGATGCCTTGAGGTGGGCGCTCATAGGATGCTGCGAGTCCTTTCCCTCTTGTTCGATTATTCAACTTCGCCTAGCCTTGGTCGACGTTAGTGTCGTCATGTCGAGCAGTGGATACGCCTCCGGTCACGACCTCAATACGTGCGGGCGGACCCGGAGCTGTTGGCAGCAGAAGGGCCGGCTGAGTGCGATCAGTTGGTAACGCGCAGTGCCGCTCAGGGCGATGGAGTGAGGCGAGCCGAAGCGCCGCCGGGGGCGTCCGCGCGCCGTGACGACGACCGACGATCCGCTGACCCGTTTTGCCATCGACGCTGCCGACGTCCGTGAGGAAGAGGAGGCCCGGGCGCTCGCCACCCTCGCCGGGCTCGAGTTCGCCGATCTCGGCGCACATCCGGTGACAGAGTCGACCGCCGAGCGACTCGCCGCCGTGCTGCCCGAGGCGATCGCCAGACAGGCCTGCCTTGCCGCAGTGGGATGGAGGGACGACACCCCGGTCGTCGCCATCTCGGCGCCCGAGAGCGTGCTCACTATCGACGACCTCGCTCGATCGCTCGGGAGAGAGCTGATCCCCGTCGTCGCCTGCCGTAGCCAGATCGAGCAGCTCCTCGAGATGCTCTACCCGCCTGGCCGGGCCCCGGAGATCACCTCGCCGGCGAGCGTCCGCGACCAGCCGCCGGGCGCCGGGACCGACACCAAGACGACGAACGGGAAGCTGCCGGCCTCGAATGGTGCGACCGCCACGACTGCAACCGCGCCGGTAGCCGGCGCGGAGGGGCCCGGTCATGGTGGAGGCGGGGAGGTGGCGATCTTCCCGCCAGGCGCGGCCGAGGCGTCGGCGACAGGAGCGCGCCGGTCGGCGGCGGATCC
Organism: Acidimicrobiaceae bacterium; assembly: GCA_027306715.1. Lineage (GTDB taxonomy): Bacteria > Actinomycetota > Acidimicrobiia > Acidimicrobiales > Bog-793 > DAHUZG01. The sequence continues at coordinate 4,252 of DAHUZG010000160.1, read as the reverse complement.
CGAGCCGGCAGCTCCTCTGGTCGAGATCTCTCGCGGCGCGACACCAGACGGCGCGACGCCAAGCGGCGCCACACCAGGCGGCGCGACGCCAGGCGGCGCTACGCCAGACGGCGCGACGGCAGACGGCGCGACGCCAGACGGCGCGGTGACGGCGCCGCAGCCACCTCTTGGCGAGGTCGGCGAGAGCCTGAGAGGCGAGGCCGGCACCTCGCTGCGACCGCCGCCTCCGCCACCTCCGCCGCCGCCGGCGCCGCCCGACGGGCCGGCACCGCCCCCTCCCGCGCTCGTGGCACCACTGGCCGAGCCGACCGCCCGGGACGGGGCGGGGCAGGCTCGGGACACCACCCCGACCGGGGGAGGCGAGCGCGCCGCGGACGAGGTTCTCGTGGGCGGGCAGGAAGGGACCGCGCTGCTGGCACTCGCCGGTGCTTCGGGCGCGCCGCCGGGCTCGGCGAGGCTGTCGACCGACGAGCTGCTCGCCGCGACGACGACGGATCTCGCCGAGGTCGGGGAGACGACGCCAGAGGCGGCTCTGCTCCAAGAGAGCGCCCTTCTCTCCCAGACAGACCTGCAGCGCGCCCTTCGCGAGCAGCGCGCCAGCGGGCGTCCCCTGCTCGACGTCGCACTCGGCCTCGGCCTGCTCGACGCCCACGCCCACGCCCGCGCCGGCGCTGCGCTCGCCGGGCTCGAATTCGTCGAGCTCGAGGGGTTTGCCATCGACCTCACCGCCGTCGACGTGCTGCCCGAGGCGTTCGCCCGCCGCCGCGGCGTGGCGGCGGTGGGCTGGCTCGACGACGTCCCGATCGTCGCCACCGGTGCTCCCGGCGACGTCGTGCTTCGAGACGACGTCCGTTCAGCAGCGGGGCGTGAGGTCCACTTCGTCGGAGCAGACCCGCAGCAGGTCGCCGGCTACAACGACCGGCTCTTCTCGGGCCGGACGGCGCCGAGCGGGCTCGCCGACGTCCCGCTCACTCCCGGTCTCACCGCCGGCACGGCGCCTCAGGCGACAGCTCCGTCCGGCGGACGAGAGGGCGCCGGCGCTGCACCGGCCCCCGAGGTGGCCTCACCGGTGGGCACGAACGGCGTTGCCGGCGCCATGGGCGAGCCCGCCCGGGGCCCGGTGAGCTCGGCGGCCAGCCTCGCCGAGACGGGCCTCGGGGAGCGAGGGGCTTCGACGTCGAGACCCACCTCCTCCCTGCGCGGCACCTCGCCGGCACCTGCTGGGACCGCCGGCTCTCCGGTAGCCGGAGCGTTGCCCGCATCGGGCTGGGGACCCAAACCTGGTCCGTCTACGGGCGCGACCGCGCCTCCGCCGCCGGCGCGCAGCCTCGACCAGATCCTGCTCCGCGACGGCAAGATCAGCGAGCACCAGGCGCAGTCCGCCGTCGAGGAACGCGCCCGGACCGGCCGCTCGCTTCGCGAGATCTTCAACGAGCGGCGCCATGTCTCGACGCCCGAGCTCTACCAGGCCGTCGCCGAGGAAGCCGGTCTCGAGTACGTCGACCTCAACGAGTGGCCCATCGACCAGCGTGCCGCCGAGCTCGTGCCCGAGGCGCTGGCGCGCCGCTACCGGCTGCTGGCGATCGGGTTCACCGACGTCGGCCAGGCGATCGTCGGGATGGCGAACCCCTCCGACGTGTTCGCCATCGACGACCTGCGGACCGTGCTCGGCCGCGAGGTCGAGATCGTCGTCTGCTCCCCGCTGCAGATCGACGAGTACATCCCGCGCCTGTATCGCCAGACCCGCGAGGTCGACCGCATCATCCGCAGCGCGGCGCTCGCCACCGAGCCGTCGTCGGCACCGGAGGCACGGAACCTCAGCATCCTGGCAGCGGTCGAGGACGGCCCGATCGTCCAGTTCGTCAACACCGTGCTGCGCCAGGCCCTCCAGCAGCGGGCCAGCGACGTCCACATCGAGCCGACGGCCGACGACATGATCGTCCGCTTCCGCATCGACGGGGTGATGCACCACGTCACGAGCACCCCGAAGGCGATCCAGGGCGGCGTCACGACCCGGCTCAAGGTGATGGCCGATCTCGACATCGCCGAGCACCGCGTTCCTCAGGACGGCCGCATCTCGGTCAACGTCGGCGACCGCGACATCGACCTCCGTGTCGCCACGCTCCCGACCGTCCACGGTGAGATGGTCGCGCTGCGGATCCTCGACAAGTCGAGCTCGACGCTCGACCTCGCCAATCTCGGCTTCGACAGCGACGTGCTCGACGCCTTCCGATCGGCCTACCGGAAGCCGTACGGGACCGTCCTTGTCACCGGCCCGACCGGCTCGGGCAAATCGACGACGCTGTACGCGACGTTGAACCAGCTGAACCAGCCCGATCGGAAGCTCATCACGATCGAGGACCCCGTCGAGTACCAGATCCGCGGGATCAACCAGATCCAGGTCAACCCGCGCGCCGGGCTGACCTTTGCGAGCGCGCTCCGCTCGATCCTGCGCTCTGACCCCGACGTCATCCTCGTCGGCGAGATCCGCGACAAAGAGACGGCGACGATCGCCATCGAGGCGGCCCTCACCGGTCACCTCGTCCTCTCGTCGCTTCACACCAACGACGCCGCAGGCACGCCGATGCGGCTCGTCGAGATGGGAGTCGAGCCGTTCCTCGTCGGATCGGCGCTCGACTGTGTCGTCGGCCAGCGGCTGGCACGGGTGCTCTGCACGGTCTGCAGCGAGGCCTACCGTCCGACCAAGGACGACCTCGCCGCCGCGGGATGGGACGAGAGCGACGCGCCCGGCGACGCCGAGCCGGCGTTCCGCCACGCCGTCGGCTGCCAGGCCTGCAGCCGCACCGGCTACCGGGGCCGCATCGCGATCCAAGAGGTCATGCTGCTCACCGAGGAGATCGAACGTGCCGTTGTGACTCATGCGCAGACGATCGAGATCCAGCGCATAGCAGAGGAGCAGGGCATGCGCACATTGCGCCACGACGGTCTGCGGAAAGCGTCACGCGGGTTGACAAGCCTCGAAGAGATCCTGAGGGTGGTCGTATGAGCGGAATCACGAAGACGGCCTCGGAGTGGTCGCAGCGCCTCGTCGAGAGCCTGGTGCTGAACGGCGCCCTCGAGCCTCAGCTCGGCAGGAGCCTGCTCGACCGCGCCGCCAACAGCGAGGTGCCCGTCGCCGCTCTGCTGAGCGAGGCAGGGGCGATCGACGGCCCGACGTGCCTTCAGTACCTCTCGCACCTGTCGGGGATGGCGGCGGTCGACTTCGTCTCCGAGCCGCCGGTCCTCTCGGCCGCCTCGATGCTGGCGGCGAGTGTCTCGAGGCGCTTCGGCGTGCTCGGTTACCGGCTCGACCCTGCGGGGCTCGTCGTCGCCTGCTCGGAGCCGCTCTCGGCCGCCCAGCTCGGCGAGCTCGTCGAGACGAGCGGCGCCCAGGTGGCCTACCTCGTGCTCGTCGAGCCCGCCCAGATCGAGCATTTCCTCCGCCAGCTCGAGGCGATGGGTCCGCCAGGTCCAACAGCTCCACCCTCGGCCGGCGGCCTCGCCGCGCCCGAGGGTGGCATCGCAGGCGCCGGCGACCGTCGCGACCGCCCCGTCTACCGCCTGGCAGTCGGTGACGACCTCCCTGACATCGAGGCCTTCCGCCTCGAGGTCGGCGAGGACCTCGCCCTCGACGTGCAGCAGCTCGTCGAGCCGGCGGTGTCGGCCAGCTTGCCGCCGGGGTACCTGGCGCCGGCCGGAGGCGACGGCGTTCTCAGCTTCCTCGACGGCTATCGCCGCGACCTTGCCTCGCTCGAGATCGACGACCTGCTCACCTATGCCGTCGAGTGCGGGGCGTCGGACCTGCACCTCGCGGACCGGACGCCGCCGGCGATCCGACTCCACGGCTCGATCCGCCGTATCGACGGCCTTCCGGCGCTCACGAACGACCAGCTCCGGCACATGCTCTACAACATCCTTCCGCAGTCGGCGCGCGAGCGCTTCGAGGCATCGAAGGAGCTCGACACCTCGCACTCCATCCACGGCGTCGGCCGGTTCCGAGTCAACGTGCTCCAGCAGCGGAGCTCGATCGGCGCCGTGCTGCGGATGATCCCCCACCAGATCCCCGCCTTCGAGAGCCTCGGCCTCCCGCCGCAGCTCGCCTCCTTCGCCGAGCTCCGGCGGGGGCTCGTGCTCGTGACAGGCCCGACCGGCTCGGGCAAGTCGACGACCCTTGCGTCCCGCATCGACATCATCAACCGCACCAAGCCGGTGCACATCGTGACCGGCGAGGACCCCGTCGAGTTCCTCCGCG
>DAHUZG010000158.1 GCA_027306715.1 Acidimicrobiaceae bacterium | reverse complement strand
ACCGCCGGCCGCTCCTCGAGCGCCGCCAGAGCGGTGGCGAGCAGCTCGGTCAGCGTGACGCGGCTCGAGCGGATGCGCTCGCGCTTGGCGGCGCTCCAGCGGGGCGGCTGGTACCAGCGCGACGGCGTGAGCGGCTCGCCGGCGAGGTTGAAGACGGCATCGAAACCGTCGAGGCTGCCGCCGGGCAAGCCGCCGGGATCGATCGTCCGGGCGGCGAGGTCGAGGCGCGCCTCGCCGGGACCGGGCTCGTGTCGGACGAGGCGGTGCACCTCGTGCCCGTCCGTGCGCAATCTGCGGACGAGGGCGCTTCCGATCAAGCCGCTCGAGCCGGCGAGAAGGACCCGCATCAGTTCGCAGCCGCCACGAGCTGTGAGCCTACTGTCGGGACGGCATCGTGATTCCGGGGCCTTCGCAGCCGCGCCGGCCGCGCAGCAGTCGCGGCCGGCACGGCCGGGCGCCGCCCTGTCCCCCTCCACCTTCCCCCTGCCGGTAGGCTCGGGCAGGTGAGTGACGACAGCGCGACGCCGCCGGCAACGGAGCTGGCGAGCTCGCAGCGGCTCGACGGTGCGCTCGGCGTGAACGCCTGGCTCGTCGAGGAGATGTACCAGTCCTATCGCGCCGATCCCTCCTCGGTGAGCGAGTCCTGGCGGGAGTTCTTCGCCGACTACCGCAGCCCGATGCCCGTCCCGGCATCGCCCACCCCGTCGGTGCCCGGCGGGTTCGGCGAGGAGCCGCTGGTCCCGTCGGGCGCGGACGCCGCGGCCGTTGTCGCTACCGGCACGCAGGCGACCGTGGGCATGCTCGCAGCGGGCCCCGCCGCGGTGGCCGTCCCGAGCGTGTCTCTGCCGGCTCCGAGCGCGACGCCGGGAGCGGCTGTCGCGGCGCACGCCGGCAACGGCTCCGGCGGCGCAGCGCCGGCGCGAGCGGCGGGACCGCAGGTCGGGCCGGACGACGTCCTCGTGCCGCTGCGCGGCGCACCGGGGCGGCTCGTCGTCAACATGGTCGCCAGCCTCGCCGTGCCGACGGCGACGAGCGTCCACCCGGTCCCGGCCAAGCTCGTCGAGGTCAACCGCCGCGCCATCAACGAGCACCTCGCCCGCAGCTTCGGCGGCAAGGTGAGCTTCACCCACCTCATCGGCTGGGCCGTCGTCCAGGCGCTTGTCGCGGTCCCCGCGCTCAACGCCTCTTTCGTCGAGGATGCCGACGGGCGCGGCACACCGGGGGTCGTCCGCTACGGCCACGTCGGTCTCGGCCTCGCCACCGACCTCCCCCGGCCCGACGGCTCGCGCAGCCTCGTCGTGCCGGTCGTGAAGCGCGCCGACACGCTCGACTTCAGTGGCTTCTGGCACGCCTACGAGGACCTCGTCAGGCGGGCGCGCACGGGCAAGCTCGCCGTCGATGACTTCGCCGGCTGCACCATCACCCTCACCAATCCGGGAACGCTCGGCACGAGCCAGTCGGTGCCGCGGCTGATGGCCGGTCAGGGGGCGATCGTCGGCGTCGGCTCGCTCGACTACCCGGCCGCGCTCGCCGCCGCCGACCCGGCGACGATCGCCGAGCTCGGACTTTCCAAGGTCGTGACGCTCACCTCCACCTACGACCATCGCGTCGTCCAGGGGGCCGAGTCCGGGCTCTTCCTGAGCCGTGTCCACGAGCTGCTCGTCGGCGAGCACGGGTTTTACGAGTCGGTGTTCGATTCGCTCGGCGTGCCGCTGCAGCCGGCCCGCCTCGAGCGCGACCACCACCCCGCGTCGAGCCTCGAGCGCGAGCGCAACCAGCTCGAGAAGCAGGTCCAGGTGCAGGCGCTGATCAACATGTACCGGGTGCGCGGCCACCTCATCGCCCAGCTCGACCCGCTGCAGACGTCCGCTCCGATGCTGCGCCCGGACCTCGACCCCTCGAGCTACGGGCTCACGGTCTGGGACCTTGACCGCCCGTTCCTCACCGGCGGGCTGGCCGGCCGGGACGTCATGACCCTCGGAGAGATCCTCCAGGTGCTGCGCGACGCCTACTGCCGCACGATCGGCGTCGAGTACATGCACATCCAAGAGCCCGAGGAGAAGCGCTTCCTCCAGGAGCATCTCGAGGGCGTGGCGACGGCGCTCTCCCCCGACGAGCAGCACCACGTCCTGCGCCGGCTCAACGCCGCCGAGGCCTTCGAGCGCTTCTTGCACTCACGCTACGTGGGCCAGAAGCGCTTCGGCCTCGAGGGCGCCGAGTCGACGATCGCCTTCCTCGACGCCTCCTTGGACGAAGCCGTGCGCAATGGCGTCGAGGAGGCGGTCCTCGGGATGGCCCACCGGGGCCGGCTGAACGTGCTGGCGAACATCGTCGGCAAGTCCTACTCCGAGATCTTCGCCGAGTTCGAGGGCAACCTCGACCCCGAGACGGTCCAGGGCTCGGGCGACGTCAAGTACCACAAGGGCGCCGTCGGCAAGTTCACCGGCCGCGGCGAGGTCACCCTGCCGGTAACCCTTGTCGCCAACCCCTCCCATCTCGAGGCCGTCGACGGCGTCGTCGAGGGGATCGTCCGCGCCAAGCAGGACGAGCTCGCCGATCCGTCGAGCTTCGCGGTGCTCCCGCTTCTCATCCACGGCGACGCCGCGTTCGCCGGGCAGGGCGTGGTGGCCGAGACGCTCAACCTCTCCCAGCTCGAGGGCTACCGCACCGGTGGCACGGTCCATCTCGTCATCAACAACCAGCTCGGCTTCACGACGCTGCCGACAGCGGCGCGGTCGTCGGTCTACGCCACCGACGTGGCGAAGATGGTGCAGGCACCGATCTTCCACGTCAACGGCGACGACCCCGAGGCCTGCGTGCGCGTCGCCCGGCTCGCCGTCGCCTACCGCCAGGCATTCCGCAAAGACGTCGTCGTCGACCTCCTCTGCTACCGCCGCCATGGGCACAACGAGGGAGACGACCCGAGCTACACCCAGCCGCTCATGTACCGCCAGATCGACCAGCACCGGTCCGTCCGCAAGCTCTACACCGAGGCGCTCGTCAAGCGCGGCGACATCACCCTCGAGGAGGCCGAGCAGGCGCTCGAAGACTTCGCCAACCGCCTCCAGCAGGCCCTCGACGAGACGCGCTCGGCGGGCCCTGTCCACTTCGAGCGGCTGCCCGAGCGCCACCTCGTCGAGCCGCCGCCGCTCGGCGCTGCGACCGGTGTCCCCGCCGCCACGCTCGAGGCGATCGCCTCGCGCCTGCACAGCTTCCCGCCGGGGTTCACCCCCCACCCGAAGCTCGAGCGGCAGCTCGCTACCCGTGCCCGCCTCTTCACCTCCGGCGAGGTCGACTGGTCGCTGGCTGAGGCGCTCGCGTTCGGCAGCCTCGTGCTCGAGGGCACCGACGTCCGCTTGAGTGGGCAGGACACCCGCCGGGGCACGTTCTCCCAGCGACACGCCGTCGTCGTCGACTACCTCAACGGCGAGGAGCACGTGCCGCTCTCGAGGCTGCACGAGCCGGTCGGGGACGCCGCCGCGCTGGCCGGCGAGGGTCACGGTCGCTTCCTCGTCCTCGACTCGCTGCGGTCGGAGTACGCCGCGCTCGCCTTCGAGTACGGCTACTCGGTCGAGGCCCGTGACGCCCTTGTCGCCTGGGAGGCGCAGTTCGGCGACTTCTCGAACGGTGCTCAGATCGTGATCGACCAGTTCCTCGTCGCCGCCGAGGAGAAATGGGGGCAGTCGAGCGGGCTCGTGCTGCTGCTGCCGCACGGCTACGAGGGCCAGGGCGCCGAGCACTCCTCGGCTCGACTCGAGCGATTCCTGACCCTCGCCGCCGACAACAACATCACCGTCACCCAGCCGACCACGGCGGCGCAGTACTTTCACCTCCTGCGCTCGCAGAGCGCCCGCATGACCCGGCGTCCGCTCGTCGTCATGACGCCGAAGTCGATCCTGCGCTCGCGCCAGTCACGCTCGCTGCTCGGAGAGCTCGTCTCGGGCGGCTGGCGGCCGGTGCTCGACGATCCTGAGCGGGCGCTCATCGAACCGGGCGAGGTGCGCAGGATCGTCGCCACGACCGGCAAGATCGCCTTCGACGCCGTGAGCCGCCGCCAGCAGCCCGGGGTGCCGCCCTTCGCCGTCGTCCGCGTCGAGCAGCTGTACCCCTGGCCCGAGGAGCTCCTCGTCTCGATCCTCGCCGGCTACCCGAACGCCAGCGAGGTGGTCTGGCTGCAGGACGAGCCGGAGAACATGGGTGCTTGGAGCTATGTCCACGACAAGCTGCACCGGGTGCTGCGGGGCCGTTACGAGCTGCGACATGTCAGCCGGCGGCCGTCGGGCAGTCCCGCCACGGGATCGCACGCGTTGCACGAGCTCGAGCTCGCCGACCTCCTCGATCGAGCGCTCGGCCTGCCGTTGAGCGGGGGCTGAGGTCCCACTGCGCGCCGGTGACCAGCGGGTCCGCGACGGGAACGGGTACCGGTGGTTGACTGAGCGGCGACATGACTGAGCAGCACGTCGTCGTCGACGGTTCGAACATCGCCACGGAGGGCCGCTCGCTGCCGAGCCTCGCTCAGCTCGAGGAGGCGGTGGGCGAGCTTCGCCGTGAGATGCCCGCGGCGACCGTCACCGTTGTCGTCGACGCCACCTTCGCCCACCGCATCGACCCCTCCGAGCGGGACCGATTCGAGCAGGCGGCGCTGAGCGGCGACTACGTGTACCCGCCGGCGGGAGCGATCGGCCGCGGCGACGCCTTCCTGCTGCGGATCGCCGAGCGGGTCGACGCGGTGGTGCTCTCGAACGACTCGTTCCAGGAGTTCCACGGCGAGCACCCGTGGCTCTTCGAACGCGGCAGGCTGCTCGGAGCGACGCCGGTGCCCGGTATCGGCTGGATATTCGTCCAGCGGGCGCCGGTGCGCGGGCCTCGGAGCCGGGTCGCCGTGCGCGACGCCGAGCGATCGAAGCACAAGGTCGAGAAGGCGATCGCCGAGGCGACGCGCGAGGCGGTCGAGCCGGGGCCCACCGCTGAGGGAGCGCCTGGAGCTCGTACCGGCAGCCGGCGCCGGGCTGGCGCGGCGGTGCAGGCGGTGAACGACCCGATGACCTTCATCACCTTCATCGCCGAGCACCGCCTCGGCGAGGTGATCGAGGCCGAGATCGAGAGCTTCACCTCCCATGGGGCTGTCGCCCGCATCGGCGACGTGCTCGGCTATGTGCCGCTCTCGGGTCTCGCCTCGCCGCCGCCGCGCAGCGCACGGGAGGTCGTGCGGAGAGGGGAGCGGCGAAGCTTCGTCGTCACGGCCCTCGACCCCTACCGTCGTGGTGTCGAGCTCTCCCTCCCCGAGATCGCCGTCGTCTCCGGCAAGCCGACCGAGGAGACCGTTGCCGCGGAGGTGCGGATGGCGCGTCGCCAGACCGTGGAGGTGGCGGCTCCGGGTGGCACGGCTCATCCCTCCGCGACCTCCGCGGCCGTCGCCGGGGAGCTGCCGGCGTCCGCACGGAGCGCCTCCTCGTCCCGCAGCCGCGGCCGGGGACGGCGGGGTGCCAGCGCGGCGGCGGGCGCTCCCGACGCTCCCCTCGCCACGCTGCCCACCGAGACGGGAGGCTCCGGCGTGGCGTGGCCCCGGTTGCGGGTGGTTCGTGAAAGCGAGGGGGGGCAGGTTGCCGGATCCTCCAGGGGCGCGACCGACCCGGGGCCAGGCGAAACCCGTCGCGGCACGCCTCGTCGCGCTCGTGCCGGGTCGGCCGCCGCCGGGCCGGCGACGAGCGCCGGGCCGTTGCAGCCCCCCCTGCTGCCAGCGACCGGCCCTGCGGGGCCCCGGAGGGCTCCGGTCGACGGGTCCCGCGGAGCCGCCAGCGGGGCTGTCCGGAAGGCGGCGGCAGAGATCGTCCCGCCTGCGGGTTCCCGCGGTGTTCGCGCGACGAGGACTGCTGTCGCGACGCCCACCGCGACGGCCACAGCACGGGCGGCTGCGCCGGCGCCGCCCGGCGCAGCGAAGTCGGGCGCAGCGAAGTCCGGCGCAGCGAAGTCCGGCGTGGATCCGGGGGTCGCGACGTCGGCCACGGCGAATTCGGGCGCAGCACCACGCCGCCGGGCGAGGTCGGCCGGCGTCGAGCCGACCGGTGCCGGGTCTGGTCGTGCTGAGCCCGGGGCCGGCAAGTCGGCCACGGCGAAGCCAGATCCGGCGAAGCGCAGCACAGCCACGGCGCCCGCAGCCAAGGCGGCCACAGCCAAGGCGCCCGCAGCCAAGGCGGGCACAGCCGAGGCGGCCACAGCCAGGGCCGCGAAGGCAGGGTCCGGCGCCGAAGGAGGCCGGAGCGGCAAGGCGGCCGCCAAGGCGACGCCGGCCCGCAGCTCGGGGGGCGCCCGAGCGACGACGGGGCAAACCGCTCCGGGGCCCCAGAAGGCAGCAGGTCGCCAGAAGCCAGCCGCGCCGCAGAAGCCAGCCGCGCCGCAGAAGCCAGCCGGTCGCCAGAGGGCCACCATGCCGCAGAAGGTCTCCGCGCCTTCTGCCGCCAAGGCCGCCGGTCGGGCGACGGCCCGGAGGTCGGTCACGGATGCGCCGGCGACCGACGCCCGTGCGCCAGGCGCTGGTCCTCGCAGACGCCGGAGCGCCAACGGGTCCGGCGAGGCGGCGACGGCGCCAACCGACCGCGCGGCGGGCGCCCTCGGCGGCCGGCGGTGAGCGAGCCCGTGTCGCCGGTTCCTTCGCCTGCCCTGCCGGCGCCCGAGCAGCTGATCCCGCACCGGCCGCCATTCCTCCTCCTCAGCGAGATCGTCGACCTCGTGCCGGGGCGGTCGGCCCGAGGTCGCTGGGTGCTCGGGGACGAGCCGTTCTTTGCTGGGCACTTCCCGGGTCGCCCCACGCTGCCGGGGGTGCTGATGGTCGAGGCGCTGGCGCAGCTCGGCGCGGCGGTGGTGCTCGCCGACGACCGCTTCTCCGGGTTGCTGCCGCTGTTCGGTGGCATCGACCGGGCGCGCTTTCGCAGGCAGGTCGTGCCGGGCGAGACTCTCGACCTCGAGCTGACGGTGGGGCGGCTGAGCCGCCGCGCCGGCACCGGGGCCGGGGTGGCGAGCGTCGCCGGCGCCACCGCCTGCGAGGCGGATCTCCTCTTCGTGCTGGCGCCGGCCTGACCTCAAGATCGTGATGCGGATCGCCACTTGGAACGTCAACTCGTTGCGAGCCCGCCTCGAGCGCGTGACGACCTGGCTCGCCGACGCCCAGCCCGACGTCTGCTGCCTGCAGGAGACGAAATGTGACGACGAGGCGTTCCCGGTGATGGCGTTCTCCGCCCTCGGCTACGAGTGCGCCTTCCATGGCGGCAACGGCCGCTGGAACGGGGTCGCCATCCTTTCCCGAGCAGGGCTCGAGGACGAGCGCGCCGGGTTCTCGGGCGCGCTCGGCGCCGACGGGGACGAGGCGCGGCTGCTGACCGCCCGCTGTGGCGGCATCCTCGTCTCGTCGCTCTACGTGCCGAACGGGCGCGCCGTCGGGTCCGAGCACTACGCGGCGAAGCTGGCATGGCTGCAACGACTGCGCCAAGAGCTCGTGTCGTCGTGCGACGCTGCTCAGCCGCTGGCACTCTGCGGCGACTTCAACATCGCGCCCGAGGACCGGGACGTCTGGGACATCAACCAGTTCGCCGGCGCCACCCACGTGAGCGCGCCCGAGCGCCGGGAGCTCCAGTCGCTGCTCGACTGGGGACTGGTCGACGCTGTGCGGCGACTTCGTCCCGACGAGGACGGCCCGTTCTCGTGGTGGGACTACCGTGCCGGCGCGTTCCACAAGGGCTGGGGGATGCGGATCGATCTCGTGCTCGTCACGAGGCCGCTCGAGTCCCGCCTCCAATCGGCCTACGTCGACCGTGAGGCGCGCAAGAAGGGGATCAAGGCCGTGACCCAGCCCTCGGACCACGCCCCGGTCGTGGTCGACCTGGTCGACCTGGTCGACTGATCCCTCTCGGCGTGCCGCCGGCGACCGGACCGGAACGGTGCCCGGCGGAGCGACCGGAGCGGCAGTCCCGCCGCGCGGTGAGGGGCGCGAGCTGGTGAGAGAGTCGTCCCCGCACGGTAGAGTCCCGCCCGTGGAGCTGCTGAGCCGCGAAGCTGTCGAGAAGAGGCTGAGCGGGCTCGACTGGCAGCTGCGGGACGGGGCGCTCGAGAAGGTCGTCCGCCGGGCTGACTTTGCCGCAGCGCTCGCCTATGTCAACGAGGTCGGCGCGCTCGCCGAAGAGGCGTCGCACCACCCCGACCTCGCCATCCACTGGGACACCGTGACGTTGCTGCTCTCCACCCACTCGCTTGGGGGGATCACCGACGCCGACCTCGCTCTCGCCGCTCGCATCGACGCCCTCGGCTGATCGAGGCGGGGCTGACCGGCGGTGCCGGGCCGGTCGCCTGATCGCCCGAGCGACGGAGGGGGGGCGACCCGGCGGTCACAGGCGGTGACCGGCTCGACGGGTCTTCCCTCACAGCTGCCCCCCCGGCTGCCCTTCGCCGGCATCGAGGAGCTGGCCGGTCGCCCGCACGTCGTCGTCGACGGAGCCAGCCGTCCCGGAACGGTGCTCGCGCTCTCGCACTGGCCGGCGTCGCCCGGTCCCGCCGAGCTGCGACGCGACCTCTCGGCGGAGATGGCGTTCGCTTACCTCGCGGCGCCAACACACTGGAGCCGTGCCGCCGAGGCCGTGACCAACGACCACCTCGACGTCGACGGCCTCGTCTCGCTGTACGCCCTGACCGACCCGGCGGGGGCGACGGCGCGCCGCGAGCAGCTTGTCGAGGTCGCCCGTGTCGGTGACTTCGATGTCGCCAGGCGGGTCGACGCCGCCCGCGTCGCCTTCGCTCTCCGGACGCTGGCGGACCCGGCCCGTTCCCCGCTGGCGGGTTCGCCGCCGGCCCGCTCGGCGCCGCCCGGCTGGCCACCGCCCGGCTGGCCGCCGGCCGACTTCCCGCCAGCCGGTTCGCCGGTGGCCGGCGCGGCGGGCTCGAGGGTGGCGTGGACGACGGCGTGCTACCGCCTGTTGCTCGAGGTGATGCCCGGCCTCTGCGACGAGACAGAGCGCTTCTCGATGCTCTACGAGGAAGAGGAGTCGGCGCTCGCCTCCTCGGAGGCGGCGCTGGTGGCCGGCGAGGCGGTGATCGAGGACCGATGCGAGCTCGACCTCGCCGTGGTGACGGCTGCGCGGACCGTCGGGCCGTTCGGAACGGTCGGGCACGGCAAGCGGACGATCGCTCTCCACCCCGCAGCCATCCACGGGCGCACGAGCGCCTCCCGGGTGCTCGTGATCGAGCCGGGTCGTTGCACCTACTACGACCGCTACGAGACCTGGGTGCGCTTCGTCAGCCGCCGCCTGCCGTTGCGCGTCGATCTGGCCCCGCTCGCCGCCGAGCTCGCCGAGCGCTGGCCGGGGGTCTCGTGGCACGCCGACTCGCCGGGTGCGATCCAGCCCGTTCTCGCCGGCGACGCCTCGGGCGACCTCTGCCCTGCCGATCTCGTCGGGCGCTTCGGCGACTACCTCGCGGCCGCTGCACCGGCCTGGGATCCCACAGCCGAGCGGCCGCTCGTGGCGGGGCTCAGCGCAGCGGCAGCTTCCACATCGGGAACCAGTGGTCGAGCTGCGGCTCGATGGGCAGGTCGCCGCCGACGACGGCCTTGATGCGCAGCTCCGCCTCGTTGTCGCGACGCTCGCCGTCGAGCGGGACGAAGGGGTAGAAGCTGCCCCGCTTGTAGAGGTAGACGAGATAGAGGCTCGCCGGCCCAGGGGCGGTGACCCCGGCTCCGGGCAGCGCTTCCGAGCTCACCAGCTCGCCGGTCGCCAGGGTCGCGAGCGCCGGCGCCGTGGCCGCGGAGCCGACCCGAGGGGCAGGCCCGAAGCCGAAAACCGAGCAGAGCAGCTGGGTGCTCCATCCGTGCTCGTCGAGGGCGGAATTGACGAAATGGGCGCGCGTCACGAGGGTGTCGAAGTCCGCCGACTCGAGCACGATCCAGCGGTAGCCGAACTCGTCCGAGCTCTCCGTCAGCGCCGCCTTGACCTGCTTGCCGGCAGCGCTGCCGCTGTCGTCGAGCGACAGAAGCTCGTTGAACTCCTGCTCGGCCTCGCCGAAAGAGCCCCCGGCGGCCGGCTTGAAGCAGACGCCCGCCTGGCCGGTCGGCAGCAGCTGCTCGGCCGCCTCGAGGGTGATCTGGGCGGAGGGCAGCGAGAACAGCTTGTCGAGGTTGGCCTTGACGGGCTTGGAGCGGCCGAGGAGGGCGTCGAGCAGACCCATCGATCAGGCGTGCTGGCGCATCTGGGCGTCGAGGCGGGCAAGCTGGTCGAGTCGCTTCTCGAGG
>DAHUZG010000155.1 GCA_027306715.1 Acidimicrobiaceae bacterium | reverse complement strand
CGAGGAAGGCGGCTATCGGAACGGCATCGGTGCCGAGGTGCAGCCGTGGCCCGTCGATGACCGCCAGCGTGGCGCCGAGGCCGGCGCCGGACGCGATGCCCAGCAGGTACGGGTCGGCGAGCGCGTTGGTGAACACACCTTGGTACGAGGCACCCGCCAAAGCGAGCATGGCGCCGACGATGCCGCCGAGCACGATGCGCGGCATGCGCAGCTGCCAGACGACGACCGCGCCCGTCTGCGACAGCCCCGGATGGAGGTGGACCAGGGGCAACTTGCTCAACACCTCCTCGAGCACCCCGCCGGCAGGCAGCCCTGCCGGCCCGGTGAGGAGCGCGGCGGTGGCAGCGGCGAGAACGAAGGCGACTCCGAGGACGACCTGGCCGGCGCCGAGCCTCGTCGGATCGAGCGGGGCGGGGGCGCGATCCACCTGGAACAGCTCGAGGGAGGGCGGCGTGTCCCCCGCTCGCCCGTGCCGGCGCCAGACCCGCGACACGCCCGACACCCCCGCCTCAGCCATCTCGCCGCCCGGGCGCCACGGCTCTCACTCAGCCCGATCCGGTCGCCAGCACGCGCCCGAGCAGAGCCACGAGGCCTTCCAAGCTGTGCGGGCCCCATTCGGAGGCGAGCGAGTCGGGGACGTCGATCACGTGGTGCAGCTCGACGGCGCGCAGGTGGGAGAAGCCCGGCCTGGCGGCGAAGCGGGCGGGGTCTTGAGCGCAGCAGACGGTGTCGGCGAGGAAGACCCAGTCCGGGTTGGCGTGGACGAGGTACTCGGCAGAGAGCTGGGGGTAGGCCGAGGCTCGGCTCGCCGCGTCGGCGATGTCTCGCAGGCCGAAGCCGGCGAAGACGGCTCCGACAACGGTCTTCGAGGTGGCGCTGTAGAGGGTCGGGTCGAGCTCGACGTAGTAGGACTGGCCGCGTACGTGGGCGCCGGCGGCGCTGACCTCGGCGGCGAGGTCACGCTCGAGCGAGCTCCACGTCGACGCCGCGGCGACGCGGTGCCCCGTGGCCATCCCGATCTCGCCGAGCTGAGCCTGAACGCCCGCCAAGCTGGTCGCCGGTGGCAGCAGCAACGTCGGGATGTGCAGCTTCTCGAGCTGGGCGACGAGGGTGCCGGTGCTGAAGGCGAGCAGCACGAGATCGGGCCGCAACGGCAGGTAGTCCTCGGCGCTCGTCTCGTAGCCGGTGAACTTGGTGCGCGGGGCGTTGCTCGGCCAGGTGGAGTACTTGTCCACACCGACGACCTCTCTGCCGGCCCCGATGGCGTAGAGCATCTGGGTGGCGCTCGCCGAGAGACTGAGGATGCGCGTCGGCCGGCTCAAGATCCTCACGAACCCGTCGGCGCTGTGCACGGTGACGGGGAACCCGGCGCGCTGCGCCGTCCTCGAGGCCCGAACCGAGGCAGCGCTCACCCCGGTGAGGGCGTACACCATCGCCAGCAGTGCCAAGCCCAGTGAGGCGAGCACCGGTCTCCGCATCAGCCATCCTCCTCGTCTGGTCGAGGAGAGCCGGGACGCGGGGACTCGGCCCCGGCGACTCGCACGTTGCCTCGACGCGCTCGGTCGTCACCGACTGGCCAGGCGACCTGGCTCGTCCTCTCCGGGAGGAACGACAGTTGCGGGACAGCGCCGGGATCTCACCGGACTTCGCTGGCCAGCCGGTTACTGCTTTGACCATACGCCGCCGACGGCTCGGTGACAAGTGGCTGCCCGGCGACCTGGCTCAAAGCCGCCGTGCCGACCCGTCTCCCGTCGAGCCCGCGGTCTCGGCGGATGCGGCTGCGGCCGCGGCCTCGGCGCAGCGGCGCACGAAGGCTTCGGCCAGCTCGGGGCTCGCAGCGAGGTGCTGGTGCAAGTAGCTGGCGAACAGCGTGTCGCTGCAGAAGCCGGACGAGCCGCGGCCGAAGCGACCCTCGATGTCGAGAGCGTCCCCGCCGGGGTGGGTCACCGAACGGTGGAACTCGTGGCCGGCGAGCTGTGTCCCGGATGCGCCGAGGGGGCTCGAGCGCCGCGTCGTCGCGCTGCGGTAGCCGATCGTCAGCCGGTCGGTCATCTCGGCGCGCACACCGCTCAGCGCGCCGGCCATCGGCACGCCGTCGAGGCTGTCGCAAAGCAGCAGCAAGCCGCCACACTCTGCCCAGGTCACCATGCCCCGCGCCACCGCCGCTCTGAGCTCGGCGAGCAGCCCGCTGTTGGCAGCGAGACGCTCGGCGAAGGCCTCGGGGAAGCCGCCGCCGGCAACAAGCCCGCTGCAGCCTTCCGGCAGGTGCGCGTCAACGAGGGGGTCGAAGGGCACGAGCTCCGCCCCGGCCTGCTCGAGCAGCCGAAGGTTCTCCGGATAGACGAAGCTGAATGCCGGGCCGCCGCAGAGCGCCACCCGCGCCTGACCGACGTGACGTGCCCTCGGAGGCTCGGGCTCGCTTCGCCGCGGCGCAGCCCGTGCCAGCCGCCAGAGGGCCTCGAGGTCGAGGCGCTCTGCCAGCAGCACCGCCAGACCCCCGATCGCCGCGCCGACGTCCAGGGGATGCTCGGCGACCGGCACCAGCCCGAGATGCCGCTCCCTCCACGCCAGCTCCTCCCGAAGGCCGAGCGCGCCGACCACGGGGATGCCGGTCGGTGCCAGCGCCTCGCGCAGCAGCTCGACATGGCCGTCCCCGCCGACGCGGTTGAGCACGACAGCCGACAGCTCGAGCCGAGGATCGAAGCTGGCAAATCCGTGCACGAGCGCGGCGACCGAGCCGCTCATCGCCGAGGCGTCGACGACGAGCACGACCGGCGCCTCGATGAGGCGGGCGACCTCGGCGGTCGAGCCGTCCTGCCCGGGTATCGCCGAACCGTCGAACAGGCCCATCACATCCTCGACGACGAGCAGATCCGCGTCCGCGGCGGCGGCCGCGGCAAGGCCCGGCAGCAGCTCGCGCCCGTGCAGGTGGCAGTCGAGGGAGTGCGACGCTCGACCGGTGGCGAGCGCATGGTAGCCGGGGTCGATGAAGTCAGGCCCCACCTTGGCAGCGGCCACCCGCAGGCCCCTGGTGGAGAAGGCGGCCATCAGCCCGGTCGCCACCGTCGTCTTTCCGACGCCGGAATGCGTGCCGGCGATCACGAGCCGCGGCGGGAGGGTGAGCACCGCGCCACGATCGCACGCCGGGTGGGCCGGCGCGCGAGACGAGCCAGCGGGCGCGCCAAGATGTCGGCGTGCGCATCGTGTCGCTGCTCCCCTCCGCCACCGAGATCGTCTACCTGCTCGGGCTCGGGCCCGACCTCGTCGGCGTCACCCACGAGTGCGACTGGCCCGCGGACGCGGCGAGCAAGCCCCGGGTCACCGGCTCGCGGCTTCCGGCCGGAGCGACGCCGGCAGAGATCGACGCCCTCGTGAGCGCGGCGGCGTCGGGCGGCTCGGGCACCTACCACCTCGACCGCGCCGCGATCGCCGAGCTGGCGCCGGACCTGATCCTCACCCAGGACCTGTGCGCCGTCTGCGCCGTGCCGGCGGGTCATCTCGCCGCCGCGCTCGCCACACTCGACGTCGCCTCCGACGTCGTCTCGCTCTCGCCCTCGACCCTCGAGGACGTGCTCGCCGGCATCCTCAACGTCGGTGAGGCGACGGGCCGCTCGGTGCAGGCACACGCTGTCGTCGAGGAGCTGCGGGCCCGGGTCGGGCGGGTGCGGACGAGCCAGGCCGTCGTGCCACGCCGACGGGTCCTTGCTCTCGAGTGGGGTGATCCTCTCTGGGGCGCCGGGCAATGGGTACCCGAGATGGTCGAGATCGCCGGCGGCGATCCCGTCCTGGCCACGGCCGGCTCTCCCTCGCGGCGACTCAGCTGGGACGAGGTCGCGCGGGCGCGCCCCGACGTCGTCGTCTACATGCCGTGCGGCTACCACCTCGACGCCGCCTGCGAGCAGGCGCGGGCGCTGCTCGAGCGACAGCGGCTCGGGAGCTGCTCGGTAATCGTCGCCGACGCCGCCGGCTACTTCTCCCGTCCGGGACCCCGGCTCGTCGACGGCCTCGAAGCCCTCGCCGCGGCGCTTCGCGGCGAGGAGCCGGACCGAGACGTGCTCGAGCGACTGCGGTGACGAGCGCCGCCACGACCGAGCAGGAGTCCCCAGCTTCCGCGGGCCGCCCCGGTGCCCGGACGACCGGTGCTTGAGGACCGCGCCGCCCGCGTCGAGGGCGCCGCCGCGGCCCGGCAGATCGAAGCAGCCCTCGAGCAGGTGGCAGCCGCCCTGCCCTACCTCCGGGCGAGCGTGCGGGCGCCACTCGTTCTGTCGGCTGGCGGCCGACCGCCGGCGGACGGCGCCTTCATGGGCTGTGACGAGCTGATCGCCGACCGCAGCTGGCTCGAGACGGTCGTGCGCGCCTCGGGCGACAGGCTCGGCACGAGCTCGCCTGCCGTGGCGGGCTCGCTGTTCCTGCTCGGCTACGCCTACCGCATCCTCACCCTGGCGCTGTCGTGCCTTGTCACCTCTGCTGTCGTGCCCGGCTCCACGGCCGGGGCGATGGCGATCGGGCTGCGCTCCGGCCGGCCGTCGCTCGTCGACTACCGAGCTCCCTCAGCGCTCGTCATCCTCAGCGACGATCCCGCTAGCGCTGCTCGCCTCGCGGGGCAGCGGGTGATCGACAGCTGTCTCGGGTTCGTGCTCGACTCTGCTGTCGAGGGCCACCTGCGGGCTCTCGTCGACTCGGTCCACAGCCGGGTGAGCCTCGGCAAGAAGCTGCTCTGGGGGAACGTGGCGACCGGGGCCGCTACCGCCTTCCGGACGATGGAGGGCTTGCACGGCCCGTGGGTGCGCGACCTCGCGGCCCGCTTCTTCGAGCTCGCTCCGCAGGAGATCCAGGGTCAGGGCTCGTTCTTCGCGCTCGAGCACGCCGGGCGCCGTGGCTGGTACTGGGAGCGGGCGAATTGCTGCCTGAACGATCGACTTCCCGAGAAGATCCGTTGCAGCGACTGCAGCAAGACGCCGCCCGGCGAGCGCCGTTCCGCCTATCTCGCCGCGCTGTCAGCTGTCACGGGCGGATGACTGCGACCGGGCACTGGGCGTGGTGGACCACCTGCGAGCTCACCGAGCCGAGCAACAGGCCCGAGAACCCGCCGTGACCCCTGGACCCCACCACGAGCAGATCGGCGCCCTTTGCCGCATCGATCAGCACCTGAACGGCGCGCCCCTCGGCGACGACGCGCTCGACGACGAGGTCCGCATGACCGTCGAGCACCGCGACGATCTGCTCCTCGAGCGCAGACGTCGACGCCTTCTCGGCCTCGTAGAGGTCGGGAGGCATGTACGCCTGGTAGGCAAGCGGCGGGACATGCCAGGCGCGCACGACACGAAGCTTGGCATGGCGCAACCGGGCCTCCTCTGCTGCCCAGGCGAGGGCCCGACCGGAGTGCTCGGAGCCGTCGACACCGACGACGACGCAGTGTGAGGTGCCCGTGGCGGCGCTGGCAGGAAGGTCATGGGAATCGGTGGTCATCGTCGTCACCTCCGGTCGCGAGGATGACAGGTCCGCGACCGAGCCGATAGGGCCGATGGTCCCGACTCGACACCGCCCGCAGGCGTGGCGTCGGCGGGCGAGGTGTCGTGGGAGCACCGCCTGCCGCCAAGCTGCAGGGGCCGCAGCCTGCGAGCGCCGGTCCGTCTCGACAGCACCGCCTGCCGGCCTGTTCGGGAGCCGACCCGGTCGCGGCACCCGTCTCACCGCCGGACACGGTGGTCAGACGGTGAGACGGATGAGGGCCGACGGCATCGGCGAGGACCGACCTCTCGGTCGGTCGATAGAGTCAGGCCGCCTTGAGCACGAGCAGCTCGGCATCGACGGGCACCCGCCGCGAGTGCCAGAAGCCCAATCCGACGAGAAGCGCCATGCAGCCGGCGAGCACGAAGGACGCGATCCCGGCATAGAGGGCGATCGCCCCGAAGGTGCCGAAGGCATAGGCCTCGAGCAGCAGGCCGCGAAGGGTCGTCCCCTGGAACGTCGTCGTCTCGAGCGCGCTGAGCTTGGCAGCCGCAGCGCTCCCGGGCTTGGCGGAGCGAGCGGCGTTCGACACCGTCGCGTACACCCCGTGGTAGGGCATCTCGGAGAGATGGACGGCGATGAAGTCGTTGGCGTAGACCTCGGCCTGGGTCCCTGTCAGGAGCTGCTGACCGGCGTATTGCGAGACCGAGGGGATCATGCTCGGGGTGATCTCTGTCCCGGCCTTTGGGTGGGCGAAGGCCGCCGTGGAGGGGAAGAAGATCTCCTGCTTGGCAAGCTGGTCGTGGACGCTCGAGTTGGCAAAGCTCGCACCCCACATGAGCAGGGCGCCGGCCACCACCAGCACGACCACGATCACCAAACCACCGGCGCTAGCCAACAGGTCGAACACTCGTCGTTGCATGACTTGCTCCTCTCTCGATATTTCGAGGTCGCCGCCCATTTTGGGCGCGCCCGGACCCCGGCCGGTAGGGCCCATCGGCCCCTTGGTTATTGGGCCCTTCGGCCCTGTCCTCGACCGCGGAGAGGCGTCACGCTCTCGGTGACACAGCAGGGACGGCCACAGCAGGAGCGGAGGGCAGGATGACTTTGGAAGCTCACCTCGATGGTGCAAGCACATGGGAAGAGGGCGTCTTCGGCGCCTTCTCCGCCCACGTCAAGGAAGAAGAGGAGATCTTGGCACGCTACCGCGAGCTGGCTTCCGACGCCGCCTCGCCGGACATCGCCTATCTGCTGAAGATGATCATCGCCGACGAGGAACGCCACCACGCGCTCTTCAACGAGCTGGCGGCCACCGTCTCTCGGGTTGTCGAGATGAGCCCCGATTCCCCCGGGGTCGGGGTACCCGACGTCCCACTGCGCCGCCACGACAGCGCCCGCCTGCGCGCCACGGTCAATGAGCTGCTTCGTTTCGAACGCGACGATGCCCGTCGCCTGCACCAGTTGCGACGTGACCTCCGCCCCGTCGCCGACACGACGATCTGGCCGCTGCTCGTCGAGGCGATGGAGCTCGACACCAAAAAGCACGTCTTGATCCTGAAGCACATCCTCGGCATCTCGAACGGCATCTTCGGAGACTGAACCAGGAGCCGAGCGGCAGCGGCCGAGCTCAGCCGCTGTCGCTGCCGGCGCTGCCCACCGCGGCGCGACCGGCCTCGAGGCGGGCGACCGGCAGACGGAACGGCGAGCAGGAGACGTAGTCGAGTCCGACCTTGTGGAAGAACT
>DAHUZG010000153.1 GCA_027306715.1 Acidimicrobiaceae bacterium | reverse complement strand
CCGCCGGCAGCCCGCGCTCGACGACCTCGTCCATCAGGTGCCAGCGAAGGCCCTGTTGGCCCATCCAGGCAAAGGTCTCCGCCGGCGGCCAGTAGCCGCGCAGGCCGACCTGGACGAAGTTCCGCCCGGTGACCGCCCCCGACTCGATCAGCCGCCGCATCGGCGTGCCGTGGCTGGCGAGGTTGCCGTCGATCTCCTCAGCGGTGTCGGCGTGGGCGTCGAAGTGGATCATCCCGAGCCGCCCCCACCCGACCGCCTCGGCGACGGCGCTGGCGGAGGGCCAGGTGATCGAGTGGTCGCCGCCGATGACGACCGGGAAGATGCCGCGGCGAGCGACCTCGCCGACGCGCTCGCGGATCGCCTGATGGGAGGCTTCGACCATCCCGTGCGGGCAGTGCGCGTCCCCGAAGTCGACCACCTCGAGCGCCTCGAACAGCTCGACGCCGAGATCGAGGTGGAAGCTGCCCGGACCGTAGGCGAGGGCGCGCAGGGCCCGCGGGCCGAAGCGCGCGCCGGGCCTGTTCGTCGTCGAGTCGTCCCACGGCGCGCCGACGATGGCGACGTCGGGTCGCCAGTCGTCGAGCTGCTCGGGCTCGGAGAGGAACGGCCGCTGGGCGAAGGTTGCCAGGCCCTCGTAGGAGGGGCCCGACAGCTGGGATGCCATCCCCGGTGCCAGCCGGCGGTCGTAGCCGCCGCGGCGCTTCTCGTTCGGACCGCTGGCTCCAGGGTCGCGCCCCGCCGGCTCGCTCATCGCATCGAGTGCAGCACGAGATCGATGTCGGCCTCGCTCGTGCGCGGATTGACGATCGCAAGGCGCGCCGCCGGCTCGCCGTCGACCACCGTCGGAACGACGAAGGCGATCCCGCCCGCGAGCAGGCGGTCGGACCAGGCGTAGTAGTCAGCCGCCGCCCAGCCGGTGCGGGTGAAGCAGACGACCGACAGCACCGGCTCGCGGACGAGCTCGAGGTGGTTGCTGGCGGCCACGGCCCGCGCTGCATAGCGGGCGACCTCGAGCGTCCGCTCGACGGCGACGCGATAGGCGTCGGTGCCGTGGGCGGCGAGCGAGAACCAGAACGGCAGGCCCCGCGCCCGGCGGGTGAGGTGGATGGCGTAGTCGGAGGGGTTCCAGCGCCCGCCGCGCTCGACCGGATCGAGGTAGCCGGCATGCTGGGTGTGCACCCGCCGGGCGATCTCGGGATGGCGGTAGAGCAGCGCCGCGCAGTCGTAGGGTGCGAACAGCCACTTGTGGGGGTCGACGACGAGCGAATCGGCGTGCTCGACGCCGTCGAACAGCGGCCGGACCGAGGGCGCCGCCATCGCCGCCCCGCCATAGGCACCGTCGACGTGCAGCCACACGCTTCGCTCGGCGACGGCGCCGGCGATCGAGGCGAGGTCATCGACGATGCCGAGGTTGGTCGTGCCGGCGCTGGCCACGACGGCGAACACGCGCTGTCCCCCGGCGCGCCCCTGCTCGAGGGCTGCGGCGACGCCGTCGCCCTCGAGGCGCCCGTCCTTGCCCGGCTGGACGACGATCACCTCGACGTCCATCACCCGCGCCGCATGGGCGATCGAGGCGTGTGCCTCGCTACCGGCGACGACCGCCCAGCGGCCGGTCTGGCGATCGGTCCCGGCGCGGGCGTGCTCGCGGGCGGCCACGAGCGCCGAGAGGTTGGCGAGCGTGCCTCCTTGCACGAAGGCGCCGCCGCTGCCTTCGGGCAGGCCGGCCAGCTCGGCGATCCAGTCGAGCGCCTGGTTCTCGGCGTAGACGGCGCCGGCGCCCTCGAGCCAGCTGCTGCCGCAGATCGAGGAGGCGGCGACGACCAGATCGAACAGCGTCGCCGCCTCGGTGGGGGCGCACGGGACGAACGAGAGGTGGCGCGGGTGATCGACCGAGATGCAGGCCGGCGCCAGCACCCCGGCGAAGAGCCGCAGCGCGGCCTCGCCGCCGAGACCGTCGGTGGTGATCGTCGCTCCGGCGGCCGCTGCCAGCTCCGCCGGCTCGCGCGGCCCGTCGAGAGGCACGGGGTCGAGCCGCATTCGGTCGCGGGCGTAGTCGAAGATCCCGTCGGCGAGGTCGTCGAGACCCGCCGTCCAGCCGTGCACCGCTCAACCTGCCTGTTCGTCGGAAGAGCTGGGCGTGTCGGAAGAGCTGGTCGGCTTGCAGCCGACCACCACGGCGGCCTCGTTCACGACCGGCACGGCCCGTACCTGTTCCAAGCCGGCACGCTCGAACAGGCTCACCCATGCCGACATCGCGATCGGCCGCTCGTTCACCCGGAACAGGTAGCGCCCGGCGTTCTTGGCGATTCGCCACCAACCGGCAGGCCCGCGCCGCAGCATCAGCTGCAGCTTCGAGCCGATGATCGCCCGGTCGCGGGCCTCGCCGCCACGCCCGAACATCATGTCGCCGACCACGAGGCGCCCGCCGGGACGCAACCACTGCGCAGCCACGCGCACAGCGAGCGCCTTGTCGGAGTCGCGGAGGTGGTGCAGGGCGTAGTTCGAGACGACGACGTCGACCGAACCGACCGGGAGCTCGACCTGCTCGATCGGGGCGGCTCGCCCGGTGACGTTGCTCAGACCGGCCTCGCGGGCATGGGACTCGAGCAGGTCGATCATCGCGCCGCTGACGTCGACGGCAAGGACGTGGCCGGCGCGCGCGGCTATCGGCAAGCTCAGCTGGCCCGTCCCGCAGCCGAGGTCGACGACCTCGTCACCGGGCCCCACAGCAGCCTCGGCGATCACCCGCTCGACGACCTTGACGAGGCCGGGGTTGTTCGCCGCGCCATGGTCCCACGAGGCCGCCCGGCGGCTCCAGAAGCGCTGCTGGCGGGCGATGTTGGCGCGGGCCGAAGCACCCGGCACGGCGGCTCGGCTCCGGGCGCTCCAGCGCCGGTCGCCGGCGCTGCGGGCGACACGCGCCGTGCGGTTCTCGGTCATCGTCTCTCCGGGTCGGCGCCGCCGGCTGGTCGGCGGAGCGTCAGGACTGGAAGGTGTAGCCGGCCGAAGGTGCGTCGGCAATGGTGCCGACCACCTTGTTACCGGAGCGCACCGTGATCGTCGCGCCACGCGCCGCCACCTCGACGAAGAAGGTCCCACTCAAAGCCGTCATCGTGTGGCTCCAGCCCGGCGGCTCGACGGCGAAGACCGGGGGCACGCCGGGGGCGTCGCTCGGCGTGCGCATGACGACCCAGGTGCGGTTCGTCGTCGCCACGTCCACGCTGTAGGCGCTCGAGCCGACCGAGTAGGTGTAGGTGGTGATCTTCCCGGCCGAGGCGGGCGTCGAGGAGAGCACGTGGAAGCCCCCAATGCTCCCGGATCGCGCTCTGCCGACCCCACTCGTGTGCGGGTGGGTGCCGTCGCCCGCCGTGGCCGTCGCCGCGGCGGGAGCGGCCTCCTGGCGGGCGAAGGCGAGCCAGCTCGGCCGGTAGCGCAGCACCCAGAGCCCGAAGCCGGCGAGGACGAGAACGATGACGAGCGACCAGACGAGCTGGCGGAGCAGCACGGGGGCGGGAAGCCGGGTCGAGGTGCCGGCGACCCAGAGGGAGCCGTCGGGAAGCACCTGGGCCGGGGCGTTCGGAACGATCGGGATCTCGGCGGTCACAGCGACCGTGGCGGTGGCGTCGCGCGGGGGCGGCGCCCCGGCCAGCCCGAGCGTCATGGACATCGCGGAGCTGGTCGCGCCGCCAGGTCCCAGGACCGACTCGGCCCCCACGTCCCTCCTCCGCATTCCCACGTCGCTCTCGGTCTCTCGGTCCTCGCTCCGGCGGCCCACGCTACCCCTACGGCCCGTCGGGTGGCCGCTCCGGCTCCGACACACACGGGACCCACGCTGCGCCGACGACCCCGCGGCCGGTGTGAATCTGCATCGCGACGCTAAATCCGCTGACGAAATCTACCCGATCGATGAGGGTTCCCAAACGCTCGGCCAGCTCGGGGGCGCCGGCGTGGAAGACGGTGCAGCGTTCGATGCCGGCGGGGCTCGAGGCGTCGACGGCAGAGACGATCGCCTGCAGCGCCTCGTCGTCGCCGAGCGAGCCGAGCGGCTCGATCACGCCGTCGCGCATCCGGAACAGGCTCCGCTCGGTGGCTTCGGCGAGCCCGCCGAGCACCTCCTCGGGAACCGGGCCGCTGCGCCGGATCGGCTCGAGGGTGGCGAGCGCCGCCATCACCTCGACCCGGCGGGAGGCGTCCTCGATCACCCGGACGACCGTCTCGAGGTCGGCGCCGGCGGC
>DAHUZG010000152.1 GCA_027306715.1 Acidimicrobiaceae bacterium | reverse complement strand
GCTCGCCCCGAGCCCGCCGGGCTCGCCGGCCGGCGCCCCGTCGGAGTCCTCCTCGACCGGTCCGAGCTCGACGACGCTCGCCAGCGCCACCGGCACGCTCGCCGCCAGAGCCGCCCGGAGCGGCTCGTACCAGGCCGGCGGCCCGGGCTCGATGAGCAGGTGGACGGTGCCCCCGCAGGTGAGCCCCACGGCGAAGGCCTGGTCGTCGGAGTAGCCGAAGCTGCGCCGGCGCGCCCCGCCGGCGAGGGCGAGGATCTCGAGCGCCTCGCCGACGACCGCCGCCTCGACGCACCCGCCCGAGACCGAGCCGGCGACCTCGCCGTCGTCGTTGACCGCCATCGCCGCCCCCGGGCCGCGCGGGCCCGAGCCCTGCACGCCGACGACGCGCGCCACGGCGACCTGCTTGCCGGCGGCCCGCCAGCGCGCGATGTCGGCGACGATCTCCCTCACCGCTGCACCACCGTCATCGCCTCTCCGTCACCCTCTCGCTTTCCGTCCCGCTCCCACCAGCACGCTCTCACCGGCACGCTCTCACCGGTCTATCGGCTGACGGCGCCGGCGAGGACCTCGAGCGAGGCGAGGCAGTGGCCGTCGAGGAATTCGTCGACGTGCGGCAGCGCCGCGGCGATGCCTCGCGCCAGCGGCTCGTAGCCCGGCGTCGCCTTGAGCGGGTTGACCCAGATCACCCGCCGGGCGATGCGGCGCAATCGCTCCATCTCGCCCCCGAGCAGCTCGGGGGCCCCGCGGTCCCAGCCGTCGGAGAGGATCACGACCACCGCCCCGCGCGCCAGTCCGGGCACCCCCCAGCGGTCGTTGAACTCCCGCAGCACCTCGCCGAGGCGCGTCCCGCCCGACCAGTCGGCGACGACCTCGGCGGCGGCGGCGACGGCGGCGTCGGGGTCGTGGCCGGCGAGCTGGCGGGTGAGGCGGGTGAGGCGGGTGCCGACGGCGAACACCTCGACACGGCGGCGGGCGCTCACCGCAGCGTGGGCGAAACGGACCATCGCCCGGGCGTAGGCCTCCATCGACCCGCTCACGTCGAGCAGCAGCACGAGGCGCCGTGGCGACTCGCCGGGGACGAGCCAGGCACGCCGCACCGGCTCGCCGCCGGTGCGCAGCGACCGCCGCACCGTGCGCCGCAGGTCCGGGCGCCGGCCCCGCGACGGCGAGGGCCGCGGGCGGCGGCTCGGCCGCATCGGGCCGGTGACGCGCAGCGCGGCGATGAGCCGAGCCAGCTCGGCCAGCTCCTCGGGAGTGCAGGCGGCGAAGTCCTTGCCGGCGAGCACCTCGGCCGGGCTGTAGTGGAGCTGAAGCACCTGGCCGCTGTCCTCGACCTCCTCAGGCTCCTCGGCGCCCGGCTCCTCCTCGCTGTCGAGGGCGATGACCACCGGCTCCGGCTCGAGCACGACCCGGGCACGGCCCGTCGCCGATCCTTCCCAGAAGGCGGCGAAGACCTGGTCGTAGACCGCCGCATCCTCCGGGCGCTGGACAAGGGTCGCCCGTCCGGCCCAGTAGACGTCGTGGCGCCGGGTGAGCCCGACGGCCGCCAGCGCCGAGGCGTAGGCCAGAGCGCTGGCGGTCGAGACGGCGAGGCCCTGGCGGCGAAGCGCTGCGGCGAAGCCGACTGCCAGCCGCTCGGGCTGCTCGAGCGGCGTCGCCGGGGTCATCCCGCCCGGCGGGCGGCGGCGGTGACAAGCTCGCAGATCCCCGCCCGGCGGACCCGTTCGAGGTCCTCGCGGTACTTGAGCACGCTGCCGAGGGTGCGCTCCACGCTCGCCTCGTCGATGCTCGAGCGGCCGAGGGCGGCGAGGGCCTCCGCCCAGTCGATCGACTCGGCCACCCCCGGCGGCTTGTAGAGGCTCATCTGGCGCAGCCGCTCGACGGCGGCGGCGACCTGGCGGGCGAGCGCCGGGCCGGCGCTCGGTGCCTTCAAGGTGACGATCTCCACCTCTCGCTCGAAGCTCGGGTGCTCGACCCAGTGGTAGAGGCAGCGGCGCTTCAAGGCGTCGTGCAGGTCGCGGGTGCGGTTCGAGGTGATGACGGCGATCGGCGGCACGGCCGCGGTGAAGGTCCCGAGCTCGGGGACGGTGACGGTGTAGTCCGAGAGCACCTCGAGCAGGAAAGCTTCGAACTCGTCGTCTGCACGGTCGACCTCGTCGACGAGCAGCACCGGGGGCGGCACCTCGATGCCGGCGCTGACCGCAGCCAGCAGCGGCCGGCGGACGAGGAAGCGCGGCGAGTAGAGCTCGTCCTCGATCGAGGCCGAGACCCCTCCGCCAGCGGTGCCCGCCGCCGCCTCGGCGGCACGCAGGTGGAGCAGCTGGCGGCTGTAGTCCCACTCGTAGACGGCCTGCGCGGCGTCGATCCCCTCGTCGCACTGCAGGCGCAGCAGCTCACCGCCGGTCCAGCGGCTGAGCACCTTGGCGACCTCGGTCTTGCCGACTCCGGCCTCCCCTTCGAGAAGCAGCGGCCGGCGCAGCACGAGGGCGAGGAAGACGACGGTGGCGAGGCCCTCGTCGGCAAGGTAGCCATGGGCCGAGAGGGCGGCGGCGACCTCCTCGGGGCTCGACGGGGGGCTCGCCGGGGGGCTCGACGGGGCGGCCGTCGGGTCGCTCAAGCGGCCCCGTCTCGCGCCGCCGCTTCCTCGAGCCCGCGGCGGACGAGGACGCTCGCCAGGTGGCGACGGTACTCGGGCGAGGCGTTGAGATCGCTCGGCGGCTCAAGGCCGTCGGCGGCGAGACGCGCCGCCTCCTCGGTGCCGGCGCCGGCGGCGAGTGCCGACTCTGTGGCCGCGGCGCGCACCGGCGTCGCCGCCATGTTGACGAGCGCGACGTTGGGCCGCCCGGAGGGCGCGGTGGCGATCACCGCCCCGACGATCGCCCAGTCCTGGGCACGGCGGTTGAACTTCTGGAACGACCAGCCGCCGGGCGAGCGCGGGACGCGGATCTCGGTGAGCACCTCTCCCGGCCGGAGCGACGTCTCGAGGAAGCCGAGGAAGAGCTCGCCGGCCGGGATCGTCCGCTCACCGTCGGGGCCCTCGACGACGAGCGTCGCCTCGAGGGCGAGCACCGCCGCCGGCAGGTCCGACGCCGGGTCGCCGTGGGCGATCGAGCCGCCGATCGTGCCGCGGTGGCGCACCTGCGGGTCGCCGACCTGCCCGGCGACATAGGCGAGCAACGGGGCGGAGCGGCGGACGAGATCCGAGCGCTCGACGTCGCAGTGGCGGGTGAGGGCGCCGATGGCGAGATGGTCGCCGCCGTCGCGGACATAGGACAGCGAGGGCACCCCGCCGAGGTCGATCAGCAGCGACGGCACGGCGAGGCGCAGCTTCATGAGCGGCAGCAGCGAGTGGCCGCCGGCCAGCAGCTTGGCGTCCTCGTCAGCAGAGAGGGCGGCGATCGCCTCCGCGACCGAGCCGACACGGCGGTACTCGAAGGCGGCGGGGATCATCGCCCCGCCTCCGCAGCCGCTCCGGCGCCGGCTGTGGCGCCGGCTGTGGCGCCGGCTGTGGCGCCGACGGCTAGGACGGCCTTGACGATGTTGTGGTACCCGGTGCAGCGGCAGAGGTTGCCCTCGAGGCCGAGGCGGACCTCGGACTCGGTCGGCGACGGGTTCTCCTTCAACAGAGAGACGACCGCCATCACCATCCCCGGCGTGCAGTACCCGCACTGCAGGGCGTGGTGCTCGCGGAAGGCCGACTGCACGGGGTGAAGCGTCCCGTCCGGCTCGGCGAGCCCCTCGATCGTCGTCACCGAGCGGCCGTCGGCCTGTGCGGCGAGCACCGTGCAGGACTTCACCGACTCGCCGTCGAGCAGCACCGTGCAGGCGCCGCAGGATGAGGTGTCACAGCCGATGTTCGTGCCGTGCAGCCCGACGACGTCGCGTAGGTACTGCACGAGAAGCGTGCGCGCCTCCACCTCGTGGGACTGTGCCGTCCCGTTGACCTCCACCACGATCTTCACGCCCATCGGTTCCTCCCGCTCTCGCCTGCTGGCCGGCCTGTCGTGCCGGTCCGCTGTTCGTGCCCGCCGTCCGTGCCGGCTGCTGGTGCCCGCCAGCTGATCCCTTCTTGCCCTCGACGCCGCGCCGCCGCCGCTAGCCGGTCGCGGCGAGCGACTGCCAGACCCGCTCGGGGCTGAGCGGCATGTCGAGGTGACGCACGCCACGGCCGGCGAGCGCGTCGACGACGGCGTTCTGCACCGCCACGGTAGAGCCGATCGTGCCGGACTCGCCGATCCCCTTGGCCCCGAGGGGGTTGCGCGGGGTGGGGGTCTCCATCCGCAGCGACTCGAAGCTCGGCAGCTCGGCGGCGGTGACGAAGAGATAGTCCGCCAGCGTCGTCGTGAGCGGGTTGCCCTCGGCGTCGTAGACGAACTCCTCGAGCAACGCCTGGGCCACGCCCTGGGCAAGGCCGCCATGGACCTGGCCGTCGGCGAGGAGCGGGTTGAGGATGCGGCCGGCGTCGTCGACGGCCACCAGCCGGACGAGGCGCACTCCGCCGGTCTCGGTGTCCACCTCGACGACCGCCAGGTGGGCGCCGAAGGGGAAGGTCCCGCCCGGAGGGGTGAAGTCCACCTCGGCCCGCAGCGGCGTCCCCCGCTCGGCGGCGGCCGCCGCCAGCTCTGCCCAGCTGCGCCGCGCCGTGGGCGTGCCGACGACACCGATGCCGCCGCCGCCGGGGTCGACGACGAGGTCCGCCGGGTCGGCCTCGAGCAGCTCCCCGGCGAGCTCCCTGGCGAGCTCGACGACCCGCTCGGCGGCCTGACGCGCCGCCACGCCTCCGGTCTGCAACGAGCGCGAGCCGAACGTGCCGACGCCGCGAGCGACGAGGTCGGTGTCGGACTGGACGAAGCGTACGGCGTCGATCGGGATTCCGAGGGCGTCCGAGACGAGCATCGACCAGGCGGTGGCGTGGCCCTGGCCGTGGGCCGAGGTCCCGGTGCGGACGACGGCGGTGCCGTCGGGGAGCATCTCGACAGCGCTCCACTCGCCGCCGAGGTCGGCGGCGCCGGTGATCTCGACGTAGACCGCAAGGCCGATGCCGAGCTCGACGGTCTCGCCGCAGCTGCGCCGCGCGGCCTGCTCGGCTCGAATCGAGTCGTAGTCCGACGCCTCGAGGAGACGCTCGAGCGCGGCGGCGTAGTCGCCGCAGTCGTAGACGGTGCCCGTCGGGTTCTCGAAGGGGAAGCGCTGCGGCCCGACGAGGTTGCGCCGCCTGAGCTCGGCAGGGTCCATCCCGATCTCGGCGGCGAAGCGGTCGACCGCCCGCTCGATGGCGGCGGCGGCCTCCGGGCGGCCGGCGCCGCGGTAGGCGACGACCGGCGCCGTCGTCGTCACCAGGCTGACGCTCTCGAACTCGACCCGCTCGATGTCGTAGGTGCCGCTCGCCATCGCCCGGGTGAGATGGGGCAGGAACGACGCCAGCAGCGGGTAGGCGCCGCAATCCTGCACCACCTCGAGGCGGTAGGCGCGCAGGCGCCCGTCGCGGCTGCCGCCGAGGGTGATCGTCTGCTGCTGGGCGCGGCCGTGGCCGAGGGCGAGCATCGACTCCGACCGCGTCTCGCACCAGCGGACCGGCCGGCCGAGGCGGTGGGCGAGCACCCCGACGAGCAGCTCGTCGGGGTAGTCGCCGTTCTTGGCCCCGAAGCCGCCGCCGACGTCGGGGGCGATGACGCGGATCTTGCCCTCCTCGACACCGAGCGCCCCGGCCAGTGCCTGGCGGACGGCGAAGGGCGTCTGGCTCGTCGACCAGTGCGTGAGGCGGCCGTCCTCGCCGAGCACCGCCGCCGCGGCGCGCACCTCGAGCGGGCAGGGAGCGAGGCGCTGGTTGACGAAGCGCTCGCTCACGACGACCTCGCAGTCGTCGAAGATCGAGCCCTCGGCGCCCGGGGCGGCGGCGCCCGGGGCGCTCGACGGCGCGGGAGCCGGCGCGATGCGGGCGGCGACGTTGCTGCCGGCGGCGGGGAAGAGCAGCGTCTCACCCGAGGCGGCGTGCTCGAGGGCGACGACGGCCGGCAGCGGGTCGTACTCCACCTCGACGAGGGCAGCGCCGTCGGCGGCCTCGGCGCGGGTCTCGGCGAGCACCACCGCCACGGCCTCGCCGACGAACCGGACGCGGTCGCCGGCAAGGAACGGCCGCGCCATCTCGGCCGGGATCCCCGGCAGGTGCTGCACGATCGGCGCCAGCGCGAGGTCGGCGGCGGTGAGCACGTCGAGGACCCCGGGCGCCCTGCGGGCGGCCTCCGTGTCGATCGAGACGACGCCGGCGTGGGCATGAGGCGAGCGGACGTAGCACAGCTCGACCGCGCCCGGCAGCTCGACGTCGTCGACGTAGGTGCCGCCGGCGGTCAGCAGCTTCGGGTCTTCGACCCGCAGGACGCGATTGCCGAGGATGCTCACGGTGGGCGGACGCTACCGAGCGGCGCGCAGGCGGTCAAGCAGGGACGACGCTGCGCCCGGCGGCGCCGCTTCGAGCGGGCCGTCTCGTCGTCGCGCCGGCGTCCTCACCGGTCACGCCGGTGGCGCCGGCCGCCGGTCAACGCGGCACCACCGGCACGAGCAGATGGGAGTCGTAGCGCCCGCCGGTGTAGATCGTGTGGCGGCCGGCGTTGACACCCTCGCGGTGGGCGTAGCGCGGCGCCCAGGTCTCCGGCGGTGGCCCCATCCCCGCATCGAGCGGGATCTCGGTGCCGCGCACCTCGACGCTCAGGCTCTCGCCGGCACGGAAGAGCGTGCTCGAGGGGATGATCTCGATCTCGACGGGCACGATCTCGCCCGGGCGCACCTTCTGCAGCCGCTCGTGGCGGAGCCACGGCTGGCTCGGGCTCGAGCGCTCGGGGTCGAGCTCGCGGTGCGAGACCCGCAGCCAGCCCGTGGCGACCCGGCCCGTCTCGATGTTGTTGAAGTCGGGGAAGTAGAGCTCGTCGCCGTTGCGGTCGAGCTTGTGCAGCCCGACGAACAGGTCGAGGTCGTCGCCGGCGTCGGTGGAGACCCAGAGCTTGAGCTTCATGTAGCCGGTGAGCTCGGTCCTCTCGTCGAAGACGTGAGTGAAGACGACGCCGCCTGCGCCCAGGTTCTCGGCGAGCGAGTCGTAGGAGATCTCGGCCTCGGCGCCGGCGGGCTCGGTGCCCATCACAGCGCCGGCGGCGTCGAGGTAGAGCGGGACGTGCTGGGTCCGGGCGATCGGCCACTCGTTCTCGTAGCGGGTGAGGCCGTCGTAGAAGCGCTCGCGCACCTCGAGGCGAACCGGCGGCGTCTCCTCGAAGCCGTTGTCGATCCCTCTCAAGAAGTGGTCGAGGAAGCGGAGCACCCGCTCGCTCGCCTCCCGCCCGTAGTAGACCTCCCACTCCTTGCGCCCGTGGATCTCGATCCACTTCTTCTCCGAGGAGGCCTCGCGCCAGGCCTGGATCGTGCCTCGGGTGTGGCTTCCCTGGCAGGAGAAGCTGGCGCCGACGTACATCGGCACGGTGATCTTCGCGAAGTCGCCGCGTCGCTCCTGCCACATCTCGTCGAACAGCGGGTGCTGCTCGATCAGCTCCTTGACGTCCTCGACGGTCGTGCCGGGCGTGAGGTCGCGGCGGTGCAGGCTCGCCATGACGTAGCGCCAGAAGGTCGTCTCGGTGATCCCGCCGTGGGTGATGAGCTCCCGGTAGAGGTCGCTGACGCCCTCCCAGGGGACGATGGCCTTGAGGTGCGGCGGGTTCAGCTGGGCCACCTTCCACTGGCTCATCGCCAGGTAGGAGACGCCGGCGGTGGCGACGTTGCCGTCGCTCCAGGGCTGGGTGCCGGCCCACTCGATGGCGTCGTAGTAGTCCTCGGCCTCCTGGGGGCCCATCGACTCGATGTGGGCGACGGACCCCGACGCGCCGCGCAGGGCGAGCTTGACCACGGCGTAGCCGTTCGGCACGAAGTATCCCGGGTCCGGGGCCTCCCAGGCGGTGAAGTCGGAGGTCTCGTAGGCGCCGAGGGTCGGCGAGAGAAGGGCGCCGAACTGCGAGTGGATCGAGTCCTTGCCGTAGACGTCGGCCGAGATGATCACCGGGTAGCTGCCGGGCGCGTCGGGGCGGAACACGTTGGCGTAGATGATCGTCCCGTCCCGGGTGGGGACCTCGAGGCCCTTCTCCATGATCATCGGCTGCAGCCCGTAGCAGGCGGTGCGCACGGCGATGTGGTTGAGGCCCTCGGAGACCTCGCTCGGGTGCTGCGGCCGCTTCTCGTCAACTGACATGCTCGGCTCCTGTCCCTCTCGTTCTCGGCGTGGCGGCTCTCGCCGTCGTGGCGTCGCGCTGCGCGCACCGGCGCGGCCGGGGTGAGCGGCGAGGTCGGCGGGACCCACCGGGAGCAGCTCGGGAGCGGGCTCGGCTCACGGTGCCCGGACGCTACCGAGCAGCACGGGGACGGTCAAGAAGAGCCCCCTCCCGCCCGGCCGGGCAGCTCGACGATCGCCATCTGGTCGTGGACGAAGACAAGCGGCGCCAGATGCGGGCGCGGGGCGGCAAAGCCGGTCACCTCGCCGACGACGATCTCGTGCGCGCCGAAGGGGTGCGTCGAGACGAGCCGGCAACGGTAGAACGCCCGGGCGTCGAGGAGCACCGGCGCCTCCCCCGAGCGCTCCCAGCGCCCCGTCTCCTGGCCCGTCTCCTGCCCGGCCTCGTGGCCCGTCTCCTGGCCCGTCTCCTGCCCGGCCCCGAAGCGCCCCGGCCCGCTCGTCGCCGGGTCGCCGAACCGGTAGGCGAGCTTGTCCTGGCCCTCGCCGAGCAGGTTGACCGAGAACCGCCCGGCGGATCGAAGCCTCGCCAGCGTCGCCGAGGAGTGGGCGAGGGTGACAAGCACGAGCGGCGGCTCGGCGACCTCGGCCCATACCGAGGCGGTGCAGCCGTCGAGCCCGCCGGCGTCGGCGGCGGCGACGATCACGACGCCGGCGACAACGTGGGAGAAGATGTGCGAGAAGTCGCGGGAGAGATCCGGTTCGGGCTGCACTGGCTTACCTCAGGCCCACCGGCGGGACAGCCCGTGCTCGATCCCGAGCTGGTCACCCTCGCTGAGGACGAGATGGGTCTCGATGCTGCCGAGGCCGTGCAGAGCCTCGAGG
>DAHUZG010000145.1 GCA_027306715.1 Acidimicrobiaceae bacterium | reverse complement strand
CGATGCTGTCGGCGATGATGCTGGCGGCGCCGCTCGAGCGGCCGACTGCGCCAGAGGTCGCGCATCGCGTTGCGGCCTCGATGGCGCACCTGCCGGCTGCCACCTTCGCAGCACCGTTGCCGAACGGTTGGCGGCCGCCGGGGCGGCCGCCGGGGCGGCGCGCGGCGCGCCGGGGGGCGGCGGTCGCTGTGGCGGTTGCCGCCGTTGCCGCCGCCAGCGGTGTCGTGCTGCTCGACCACCACTCACCAACAGCTGGCTCGGGCATCGCTTCGCGACGGTCGCGGGCCGCGTCCGGCCTCACCGTCCCGGCTGCGACGGGCGGATCGGGTCTCTCCGCGGGCCCAGCTCCTTCCGGCTCCGATGCCACCCGCTCGCGGGATCTGAGTCGCTCGGCCGCGGTCGTCGGGAGATCTGAGCGTCCGAGGCGGCGCCCCGGCTCCGCATCGGCCACCATCCAGCCGCTCGAGCCGTCGCGGACGACCCCGTCACCTCCGGCTGGCGCCTCGAGCTCTGGCGCCTCGAGCTCTGGCGCCTCGAGCTCCGGTGCCTCGAGCTCCGGAGTTTCCGACTCCGGCGCCTCGAGCTCCGGAGCCTCCGACTCCGGCGCAGGGAGACCAGCCGGCTCGTCACGACGCTCGCCTCGTAGCCGGCCGGGCGCGGGCTCGCGCAGTCGTCCGGCGACGACTGCGACGCCTGCCGGCCCGAGCACCGATTCGCCACGGTCCAGGCCGGGCGAGCGTTCCCCCTCCGGAGGCAGCTCGAACGCAGGCGAGGCGGGTGGCTCGTCGGGGCGCTCCGGCAAGGGTGCGGGCGGCCGTGTCGACAACGGTGGTCGAAGCGGCGGAAATGGCTCGGGCAACGGATCCCACAGCGGTTCGGCGGCCGGTGCCGGACGCGAGGGTCGGGGGCGGACGCGGCACCGCCGTCATCGCGTGGTCGCCCGCAGGCCGGCGGTGACGGAGCCATCCGGTTCCTCGAGCACGGTGGTGCTCACGACGGCGGTCGGGGGATCTCGGTCGACATCGACGACGAGCTCGGCGCCCCCGCCGACGCCCCCGCCTGCCACCACGTCGAGCACCCGCCCGCCACCTCCGACGACCACGACCCGGCCACCTCCGACGACGACGAAGCCGCCGGCGCCCACGACAACGACCCAGCCGCCGACCACCCAGCCCCCGACCACGAAGCCGCCGACCACCACCACCACCCAGCCGACCACCACCCAGCCGACCACCACCCAGCCGACCACCACGAAGCCGCCGGCTACCACGACCACCACCGAGCTGCCGACCACAACCTCGACAACCGGCCCACCGCCCCCCCCGCCCACGGCGTAGCGCGCTCGGGGCGGCGCGTCGAGCTGTGCCGCAGCTGCGGCCTATCCCCACCAGAAGGCGGGGGCGATCGTCACGTAGAGACCGATGAGGACGACACCCTCGAGCCAGTTCGACTCACCGTCGAAGACAACGATCACCGTCACCACCGTTCCGAGGACGAGCACGATGAGGTCAAGCGGCGGCAGCACGAGGGTGAGCGGCGAGCCCCCGATCGCGTACGAGAGCAGCACCAGCGCCGGAAGCAGTCCGAAGGCTATCTGTATCGGGCTCTGCAGGATCGCCGAGAGGGCGTAGTCCATGCGGTTCTGCGCCGCCAGGGAGACGCCGACGACATGCTCGACGGCATTGCCGGCGATCGCCACGATGACGAGGCCGGCGAAGGACTGCCCGACGTGCAGCTCGACGAGCGAGTGGGCCAGGGCGGTGACGAACCAGTCCGAGACGAGGGCAGCGAGCAGGCTCGCGGCGACGAGCATTCCGAGCGCCAGCGGCAGCGGCCATCGCTTCGAGGGCCGCTCCGAGGGCCTTTGCGCCTCACCGAGGACCTCGGCCACCTCCTCTGTCGCTGCCGGGTCTTGTCGCCGGGAGGCACGCCAGGACCAGACCGAGGCGAGCACGAGGACGGCCAGCAGGACGACGGCTGCGACGTCGGAGAGCGCCCGCTCGTGCCGCCCGGCGGGCACGGTGAGATGCGACGAGACCGTCGGCACGACAAGGATCGCCACAGCGAGGCTGAGCAGCAAGGCAGCGTTGCGCGCCGCCTCGGCGGAGAAGCGCTGCACCCCGTGGCGCACCCCTCCCACGACGAACGCCGCGCCGAGCACGAGCAGGAGGTTCCCCAGGATCGATCCGACGATCGCCGCCTGCACGACCACGACGAGCCGCGCGCGGAGGGCGAAGATCGAGAAGAACAGCTCCGGCAGGTTGCCGAGGCCCCCCTGCAGCACCCCGGTGCCGGTGGCGCCGAGTCGGTCGCCGAGGCGATCGACCGAGCGTCCGACTAGAGCGGCGAGCACTCCGAGGGTGAGACCGGAGATGACGAATGTGGCGATCGTCGTCGGAGCCAGGGCGTGCGTCACCCCCGACACCAAGCTGAGGCCGCCGGCTGAGCCGAGCAGCACGAGATCGCCGCGCTGGAACCGTCCCGGGTCGGCACGCCCGGACCGGGCGGAGGTCAGGACACCGCCTCCCAGCCGGCCGGGACGGCGACGTCGAGACACTCGCGGATCGCTGTCAGCACGCCGGCTCTGAGCTCGCCTTTGCGCAGCAGCACCGGCGGTCCTGAGCTGACCCGCACGGCGAGACCGGAAGACACGAGCCGGCGCGGCGAGACCTCGACGATGTCCTCCGGCTCGAGGACGACCCAGCTCGGCGCCAAGCGAGAGCGCACCGCTAGCCAGCCCTCACCGATCGCGATCGAGCGG
Source organism: Acidimicrobiaceae bacterium (assembly GCA_027306715.1). Lineage (GTDB taxonomy): Bacteria > Actinomycetota > Acidimicrobiia > Acidimicrobiales > Bog-793 > DAHUZG01. Next base: position 3,058 of record DAHUZG010000145.1, on the reverse strand, counting down.
GTCTCGAGCGACCACAGCACGAGCAGGAACACCGCCGTCACGGCGGTCGCGCCGACGCCGGTCCCTACGAGCACGGGGGTGAAAAGGGCCCCTTCGATGAGGACCGATCCGGGCACGAGCAGCGCCACCACCGAGACCATCTTGTCAAGGCTGTTCCAGGGCCCGCGACGCCGGAAGACCGGCGGCCCGGGCAGCTGCACCTGGCGAGAGACCATGGAGGCAGGGTAGACCGCGTCGGGCGTGAGCCGGCGGCGACGGCTACCGCCCGCCCGATCCGCTCAGCGGGCTCCCGGCGGCGCGGTTTGTCGCCGGCGCAGGTTCTCGAGCTCGGCGGTACCAGGACGGGTGCCCCCGAGCACCTGCGGGCGTCGCGGCCGCGAGGCCGTCCAGCCGCGGTCAGCTCGCCAAGCTCGCCGCAGCACGCGCCGCGAGCGGACGACGCGAGGCGCCCCTCCGGCACCGGCGAGCTCGGCGCAGCGCTCGGCAGTGCCGCTGTCGGCGCGGTGCTGTTCCGACGCCGGGGCGCGCTCGCCATGCCGCGATGCCATGTAACAAGTATGGTGCAGCCGGAGAGGGCCGTGCGACGCTCAGGTGTGCCATATGGCGCTGCAGAGGACGCTAGAGCAGACACTCTACGTGGTGACTATCACACAGAAAGTGTGAACCCGACGGCGAGGAGGGGGACGACCAGTGAGCGACCCAGCTGCGCCCGTCGATCGGGCGCGTGCTTTCCTCGCCGAGCACCACCGGGCTGTGCTTGTCACCAGACGCCGGGACGGCTCCCTGCAAAGCTCGCCGGTGACCGCCGGCGTGGACGCCGACGGTCATGTCGCCGTCTCGTCTCGCGAGGTGCTGGCCAAGGTTCGGAACCTGCGCCGTGATCCACGGGCGACGCTCTGCGTCGTCACCCACGCCTGGTTCGGGCAGTGGCTGCAGATCGACGGGAGGGCGACGATTGTCTCGTTGCCCGACGCGCTCGAGCCGCTCGTCGATCTCTACCGGTCGGTCGGCGGGGAGCATCCTGACTGGCAGGGCTTCCGGGCGGCGATGGTGCGCGAGCAGCGCGTGCTCGTGAGCATCGAGATCGAGCGGGTGAGCGGTCCGCCGTCCGGCTGATCCCCGGGGCCGCGGGCTGGCGGCGCAGCGGTGGTCCGCCGGGACCAACCACGATCGCCCACGGCGAGGGACGCTGCCCGAGAGGCGGGCGAGCCGGCGGTGTCAGAGGCGTATGTGGTGCTTGGCCAGCACGTCGGTGAACGCCGACTCGATCACGGCATAGCCGATGGTGCGGGGGTGGATGTCCGGGTGGCGAACAGCGCTTCCCGCGGTAGGGCACATCCAGGTGAGCTGGCAGACCGTGGCGACGTCCAACGGCAGGATCCGGCCGCCGTAGATGCGCATCGGCAGTACCTTGCCAGTCCGGAAGGCCGACGCCACATCGGCATCGAGGACATGGGCGAGAGTGTCGATGCCGAGCAGGGTGCCGTTCACCGCCTCGAGCCCACCCACTGACGCTGTCGCCTCTGCCGCCCCGCTCGCCCCGCCGGGCGCGAAGGCCGCGGCGAGGAACGGGTCGTAGTAGTTCATCGAGACGACCGGCGTCCCCGGGTCGTCGGCGGCGACGTGGGCCTTCAAGAAGGCGAGGATCCTCGGCACCTGGGTCGCGATCGACCTCTCGCCGGCCGCGAGGCAGCCGAAGTCGACTGACTTGGGCGTGGCGCAGCCGTCGAGGTCGTTGGCTCCGATGTCGATCGTCACGAGCGCCACCTTGCCCCGGTGCTCGGCCAGAAAGCGGCCCGCGGCCGCCTCCTGGTCGGTAACGCCGAACCACTGCCGGTAGGAGTTGGCGCAGGCCTTCTCGGCTGGCGCTGAGGCGAAGCTCGCCGACGTCTCACCCGGACAGGCAAGGTCGGCGAGTGCAAGTCGGTAGCGATGGGCGAGATCGGCGGGGTAGCTGCCGGGATAACCCTGGTCGGCGCGCCCGGTGGCGGGGTCGACCGGCGGGGGCGTGCGGCCGTCGGTCGGCTGGTAGCCGGCGGCGAGCGAGTCACCGAGAGCGAGCAGGAAGCGTGTGCCGCCCGGCGTTCCCCGCATGCCCGCAGCCGCGGGCGGGACGACCGCCAGCGTGCCGGCCAGGAGAAGAGCTGTCCCGCACAACGTTGTCCTCGCGGTTGTGCTCGCTACCCGCCAAGAGGCGGCGCCGCTCCCGAGAAGGCGGCGACGCCTCGATTGCCGAGGCGGCACCGCAAAAGCCCGCGGCCAACTTCTCAGACGTAGACGCCTACGTCGGAGACCGAGTAGAAGGCCTCCGCCGAGCGCGCCCTCGAGGTGCGCAGAAACCCGTCTCACGTCGACCTGTCTACCCTCGCGACGCCGCTTTTGGCACACCTGGGACGATCGAGGTCTGCGCGCCGATGGCTAGGTGCGGCTGCTGCCGATCGCCACGAGCGACTCGAGGCGTTCGAGCGTGGCCTGCATGCCCGCCGCGTTCCGCCGCGGGAAGCCGAGCAGCTCGATCAGCCGGGGTGTGTGCGCTGTCGACCAATCGAAGCTCTCGGTGACGACGGTCCGCTCGTCGCCGTCCGGCTCGAGCTGCCAGACCCAGCGGTGCCCGCTCCCGTGTCGCCATGCCAGTCGCCGGCCCTCCTCGAACTCGACGACGGTGTTCGTGATCGAGTACCGGACGCCGAGGTTCATCTTCATCGAGAACCGTGCTCCGGCGCTCAGGCGCCGGGGCGCCGACCGGACGGCGATCACGCTGGTCGATCCGTCGAGAAGGGGGTGCTGGGACGGGTCGGCAAGCAGGTCGAAGATCGCTGTGGCCGGGGCAGCGACGACCCGGGTCACCGACACCCGTCGCTCGCCGCCGTCGCTGTACTCGAACATCGCCGCTCCTTGGGGGTCACCCGTCACCCGGCTGGGCGCTGCGCCGGGCACCCTGCGCCGGGCACCTCGCGCCGGGCACTCCGTCGACGCTAACGGCATGATGCGTTCAGCAAGCTCCCAGCGGCTTCACAGCGACGGGCTGCATACTGGTGCGATGGACGACTCGGCGAGC
>DAHUZG010000144.1 GCA_027306715.1 Acidimicrobiaceae bacterium | reverse complement strand
CCCGCCGGGGGCGGACCCTGCAGGTGCTCCTCCTGCTGCCCACCGGCGCCCTGCCGATGGTCACCGGCGGCGACGACCTCCCCGTGCTCGCGCTGATGCTGCTCGGCCTCGTGCTCGCCGAGCGAAGGCGACCGGTCCTCGCCGGTGTCGCGATGGGCCTCGACGCGATGCTCAAGCTGACGGCTTGGCCGGTGGCGGCGCTGCTCGTGCTGGCGGTTCGCGACCGCGACGAACGCCCCGCCGCAGGCCGCTATGGCGCGGCCGCCGGGCTCGTGGCCGCCCCGCTCCTCGTGGCGTCGTTGTTCCACGACGCCTCGTCGTTCTTGCTGAACGTCGTGCGCTTCCCGCTCGGGCTGGCGCCGGTCAAGTCGCCGGCAGCAAGCCCGTTGCTCGGCCAGGTGCTCGTCACCCTGCTGCCCCAGGACAAGCGGTTGATCACGTTCCTGCTCGTGGCGCTCGGGCTCGCCGTCGTGGTCGTCGCCCTGCGACGCCGGCCGCCGCGCACCACCTCCCAGGTCGCCCGGTTCTCCGGCCTGGCGATGCTGATGGCGACGGTGCTCGCCCCGGCGACCCGCTTCGGCTATCTCATCTACCCCGCCAACCTGCTCGTCTGGGGCTACCTGCTCGACGGGATGCGGGAGGCGAGGCTCGCCGCGGCTCAGTCGGCGTCGTTGATCTCGTACAACGAGAGCAGGAGCACGCTCGTCGGCGCATGCTGCGTGCCCCCGGCGAGCGCCGGGGAGAGAGAGGGCATCGAGGCGCTCACCGTGGCCCCGACCTCCCAGTAGAAACCGTCGCTGCTCGGATGGCGGGCGAGCACCTCGGTGCCGCTGCCGGTGGCGGCGGCGTCGGTGGTGATCCCCGACCAGTGCAGGTGCGCCAGCTCGGCGCGGTAGAAGTCCAGCACCTCTGAGGGCTTGGCGTCGACGCTCATCGTCACGTCGGCGCTGTAGAGCTGAAGCCCGCTCGTCGGCTGGCGGCTCCGGTAGACCGAGCCGGCCGGGACGACGAGCGCCGCGGTGATGTCGGCGGGTGGCTCGCCCGCGCTGGCGACGTGGCGGAGCACCGGAGCGGCCGCTTCAGCAGACAGCGCCTCGCCCGGCAGGCGACCGCGAGCCGGGGCGGCGATCGGCTTGGGGTTCGAGAAAAGTGCCGCAAGTCCGATTCCGCCCCCGACGATGACGACGGCGATGACAGCCACGATCAGGGCCGGGCCGAGTCGCGGCGTCGCCGGGGTCCACTCCTCGGCGCCGTCCGCACGGACTGCTGCAGCACCGGGCGCCGGCGCCCCCGTTCCTGCTGCGCCGGCGGGGGCGGGAGCGGGGGCAGGGTAGCTCGTCATCGCAGTGGCTCAAGCTACCTTCCGAGCCGGAGGGCGGGGCATCGCCGCAGTCGAGCGCGCTCGACGGTACCCTGGGACATGGCCGTCGTCGACCAACCGAGCACCTCGTTGGCGACACGGCGCGCCGCCGGCGAGGCAGTTGCCGCCGTAGAGGCAGCTCTGGGTGATGCGCCGGCGACGAGCCCCGAGCCGCCGCCGGCGGCCCTCGGCGCGCCGGTGACGAGAGACGATGCGCCGGCGGAGCTCGCCCCGCTGCTGGCGGCGCTCGACGTCCAGCGCCCGGGCGAGGCGCGCGACGTCGTGCTCGCTGCCTATGAGTTCGCCCGTGCTGCCCACGACGGCCAGACGCGGCTCTCCGGCGAGCCGTACGTCACCCACTGCATCGAGGTCGCCACGATCGTCGCCGAGCTCGGCCTCGACGCCACGAGCGCCGCCGCGGCGCTGCTCCACGACACCGTCGAGGACACCCCCATCACCCTCGCCGAGATCGAGGAGCGGTTCGGGCCGACCGTGGCGGCGATCGTCGACGGCGTCACCAAGCTCGACCGGCTGCACTTCTCCTCGAAGGAGGCGCAGCAGGCGGCGACGGTGCGGAAGATGCTCGTCTCGATGGCGCGGGACTGGCGCGTGCTCGTCATCAAGCTCGCCGACCGGCTCCACAACATGCGCACGATCTCGGTGATGCCTGAGTGGAAGCAGCGCCGCACCGCCCAGCAGACCCTCGACATCTACGCACCGCTCGCTCACCGCCTCGGCATCCAAGAGGTGAAGTGGCAGCTCGAGGACCTCTCCTTCAAGTCCCTCCACCCGAAACGCTACGCCGAGATCGAGCAGATGGTGGCGACCCGCGCGCCGCGCCGGGGTGCCGAGCTCGAGCAGGTGATGAGCCTCTTGAACGGCCGGCTGGCGGCCCTCGGCATCGAGGCCGCCGTCACCGGCCGCCCGAAGCACCTCTTCAGCATCTACGAGAAGATGGTCGTCCGCGGCAAGGAGTTCGACGAGATCCACGACCTCGTCGGCATCCGGATCGTCGTCGGCTCGGAGAAGGACTGCTGGGCGGCTCTCGGCTCGGTGCACGCCCTCTGGCCACCGGTTCCGGGCCGGTTCAAGGACTACATCAATTCGCCGAAGTTCAACCTGTACCAGTCGCTCCACACGACCGTCCTCGGTCCCCAGGCCAAACCGCTCGAGGTGCAGATCCGCACCTACGAGATGCACCAACGGGCCGAGCACGGCATCGCGGCCCACTGGGGCTACACGGAGCAGGCCACTGGTCGGGCGGGCAAGGGGGCCCGCAGCACCAACGAGATCGCCTGGCTGCAGCGGATCGTCGACTGGGAGCGGGAGACCCCCGACCCGCACGAGTTCCTCGAGACCCTGCGGGTCGACCTCGAGCAGGACGAGGTGTACGTCTTCACGCCGAAGGGCGAGATCGTCACCCTCCCGTTCGGTGCCACACCGGTCGACTTCGCCTACTCCATCCACACAGAGGTCGGCCACCGCTGCGTCGGGGCACGGGTGAACGGTCGCCTAGTCCCGCTCGAGTCGAAGCTCCAGAGCGGTGACAGCGTCGAGATCGTCACGTCGAAGGCATCGAGCGCCGCACCCTCGCGCGACTGGCTGAAGCTCGTCGCGAGCCCGCGGGCTCG